>CAZITK010000077.1:0-8120 GCA_964542145.1 uncultured Brevundimonas sp. | reverse complement strand
AGCGGGCGAGGTTCGAACCCCGCTTTCAGGAGCTGCTGGGTGCGCCTCGCCTCGGGCCAGACCCTGGTCACCACCGGCCACGGCGGCGACGCCCAAACGGCGTTCTCGGAGGCCCTTGAACGGCTTGAAAAGCGGGTCCGTCGCTACAAGCGTCGGCTCAAGGATCACCACATCGGGCCGCCGCCGCTGTCGCCCGAGAAAGCCGAAAACGCCGCCCGCGGCCTCGCGCGCTCGATCGTGCTGCGCGATCCTGGAGAAGTGGAGGACGACGACTTCGGCGACTTCGGGCGACCTGACGAGCCGCCGCCGGTGGGCATGGTCATCGCCGAAACCGAGGCCGAAATCCGCACCCTGACGGTGGGTCGCGCCGTCATGGAACTGGATATGACCGGGTATCCGGTGGTGGTGTTCCGCAACGCGGCCCACGGCGAACTGGCGGTGGTCTATCGGCGGCCCGACGGCAATGTGGGGTGGGTGGATCCGGAGCGCACGGGCGCCGGCAAGTCGAACGGCCCGAGCTGACAAGTCAAAAGGGCTCCGCAAGCGATCGCTTCCGGAGCCTTTTTTCAATCGCGTGGTGTCCGACGGTCAGTGGACCGACACCGGGGCCAACTCATAGGCCACGGCGGCGGCGAAGGCGCTGTCGCGGTCGATCATCACGGCCAGCCGCTGCCCGTCGGCGCTATGGACCGCATACAGGGTCTGGTTCGGTGTGATTTCCAGACCGTCGATGGTCCGGGCGGGTCCAGACGCAATAACCTCGCTGGCCACGACCTCGCGAACATAAACCAGGTCTGGCGCGCCCAGTCCTCGGAAATCCTTGTTGCTCATCAACGGCGTCATCTGACCGCCTCCTTACTGTTCTAAACACCGGCCGCGCCCGGAAGTTCGCCGCGCGGGCGGGGCGACGCCCTCAGGCCGTCGCGATCGGTATGGTCTGGACATTCTGGACCGCCTTGGGCCGCACCAAGGCGACATGCAGCAGCCCGTGATCGAGACAGGCGCCTTCGACTTCCAGCCCATCGGCCAGAACGAAGGCGCGGGTGAAGCCGCGCGCCGCAATCCCCCGGTGCAGGAAGGCCTGCGCCTCGCGACCCGCCTCATCCCGCTTGCCGACGATGGTCAGTTGACGACCGTCCAGGGTGATCGCCAGATCATCGGCGGTGAAGCCGGCCACCGCCAGGGTGATGCGCACGGCGTCAGCCCCGATCTGTTCGACATTATAAGGCGGATAGCTCTCGGCAGCGGCCTTGGTGGCGCGGTCGATGAGGCTGCGGGTATGGTCGAAGCCCAGCAGGAATGGGCTGTCGAGCATTAGGCGGTTGGTCATTGGGGCCCTCGCGAAGAAGCGACCGGAAGTGCGGCCCGCCCCGTGATCGGCGACGGTCCGTTTGCGAGGGATATGGGGGCTGGTTTTGGCGTTCGCAAAGGGCGCGGCCTCTAGAGCGCGTCCATATACGCCTCCATGCGCCGACGCATGGCGGCGTCGGGCAGGGGCGCGCGCGCGGCCTGGAGGTTGTCATCCACATATCGGGTCTGGGCCATGCCCGGGATGGCGATCGGTCGTGCAGGGTGAGAGACAATGTATTTCAGGAAGACCTGGGCCCAGGTGGTCGCGCCGATCTCGCCGGCCCAGTCCGGCAACGGCCGATTGCGCGTCGCCTCGAACAGCCGGCCTCGCCCGAACGGCAGATTGACCATCACCGTCAGTCCCATGTCCTGCGCCAGCGGCAGGATCCGGTCCGCCGCCTCGCGATTGTCCAGGGCGTAGTCGACCTGGATCACGTCCAGGGGGTGAGTCCGCATCAGGGTTTCGAACCCCTCGTACTGGCGTTCGGAGGAGGTGGTGGCGCCGATCGAACGGATGCGACCCTCGGCCTTGAGGGCGCGCAAGGTCGCCAGCTGGTTGGCCGCGTCCCGCAGGTTGTGGACGGCCAGCATGTCGATGCGATCGGTGCGCAGGTTGGCGAAGCTGCGCTCGATCTGGGCGCGGCCTTCCTCTCGGGAGTCGGCTCCGACCTTGGTGGCGATAAACAGCCGGTCGCGGACGCCAACCCCCTCGATCAGTTCGCCCACCACCGCCTCGGCGCGGCCGTAGGACGGCGCGGTGTCGATCACCTCACCGCCCAGTTCGACGAACCGGGCGAGGGTGTCCCGCAGAGCCGCCATCGCCTCGTCGTTCTCCGGCGCGGCATAGCGACGCGCGGTTCCCAGACCGATGACCGGCACATCCTGATCGGCGCCGTTGAAGCGGGCGGTGATCAGCGCACCGGAGCGGCGCGAGCTGGCGGCGGAGACTGGCCCCGCGAGGGCCAGCGCCCCGCCGGCGACCAGGAGGGTGCGGCGGTTCATCATCGTGCGGTCCTTTGGGCAGGATGGATCGTGCCGACACTGTGGCCCGGCGGCACGTCTCCGCGCAATGCCGTCGTGCGAAAAGCCTACGGCGCGGCGCTTCCTTCGGTGGGTTCGTCCTCAAGGCCGCGCTGGGCGTGAAAAACGCGGGCCAGGATACGCTCCAGCCGGCTCTTCACGCCGTCGATCAGGCTGAACACCACCGGGATGAACAGCAGCGACAGGGCGGTCGAGGTGATCAGCCCGCCGATCACGGCGATGGCCATGGGGCTGCGGAACTCGGTGCCGGGGAAGAAGGCCAGGGCGATGGGGAACATGCCCAGGCCCATGGCCATGGTGGTCATGATGATCGGCCGAGCCCGCTTGTGGGCCGCGTCGATCATGGCGTCATGACGGTTCATGCCCTTCTCCATGCCCATGATGGCGTAGTCGACCAGCAGGATGGAGTTCTTGGCGGCGATTCCGGTCAGCATGATGATGCCGATCAAGGCGGGCATGGACAGGGACTTGCCTGTCATCATGAGAGCCAAGAAGGCGCCGCCGAACGACACCGGCAACGCCGCCAGGATGGTGATGGGGTGGAAGAAGCTTTTGAAGAGGAGGACCAGCACCACATACATCAGGAGGATGCCGGTGATCATGGCGAAGGCGAAGCCCTGGCCCAGTTCCTCGAAGGTCTCGGCGTCACCCGACGGCTGTTGCGACACCCCGGCGGGCAAATCCCGGATCGAGGGCAGTTGGCCGATCTGCTCGGTGGCCTGGCCGATCGTCGTGCCGACCAGTTCCGCGGTGATATTGGCCACCCGGAGGCGGTTACGGCGCTCGATCTGGTTTGGTCCGGCGCCGAAGTCGATGTCGGCCACGGCGCTCAGCGGCACCACGGCGCCGGAGGCGGTGGGCACCTTCAGGTTCTGGATCACGGCCAGGTTGGATCGGGCGTCTTCGCGCAGCATGACGCGGATCGGCACCTGCCGGTCTCCCAGGTTGAACTTGGGCAACAGCTGATCGGCGTCTCCCAGGGTTGCGACACGCGCCACCTGGCTGATGTCCTGTGCCGAGACGCCCTGAAGCGCGGCCACGTCCGCCTTGGGGGTGATCAGGATTTCGGGTCGCACCAGGGATGATGTCGAGATGACATTGGCCAGGGTGGGCATGGCGCGCATTTCGCGCTCTACGCGCGCGGCGGCGGACTCCAGCCGTTCCGGGTCATCACTGACCAGGGCGATGGTCAGCAGACCCGAGCCGCCGCCCTGGACGCCGAACTGGATGCGGGCGCCGGGGATGTCGGCCAGGGCGCGGCCGATGTCGCGCTCGAATTCCTGCTGGCTGAGGTCGCGGCCGCCAGGGTGCAGGAGGCTTGCCTTTGGGGTCAGGTTGACGGTCAGATTGGCCCTGCGAACTTCGCCCGAACCGCCGCCGCCCGGACCGAAGCTGACAGTGGCCGAGCCGACCGAGGTATAGACCGAACGGACCTCATCGCGCGCCAGGAGGCGCTCGGTGATCTCCTGCACCACCGCGTCGGTTTCGGTCAGAGTCGCCCCCGGCGGCAGCTGCACGGTCATGGTCGAGCGCCCCTGATCCTCGACCGGGATGAAGTCGCCCGGCATTCGCGCGGCCAGGAAGATCGAGAAGATGAAGAACAGTGTCCCCATCATCAGCACCCAGATGCGGTGGTCGAACAGATGGAAAGCCGCCTTGCGCCTGAACCATCCGCCTTCGCGGTTCGCGCGCGCCCGACGCACGTCTTCGGGCGCGGAATCGCTCAGCACCCAACGAACTGCGCGCAGGTAAGCCGGCATCCAGAACGGCTCCCCGTGCTCCTTGCTCTGGTCACGCTTGAGCAGATAGGCGCCCATCAGCGGCGTCAGGGTGCGCGCGACGAGCAGGGAGAACAGCACGCTGGTGCAACTGGCGATCGCGAAGGTCAGGAAGAACTGGCCGACGATGCCCGGCATGAAGCCCGTCGGGGCGAACACCGCAATCAGGGTGGCCGTCGTGGCCATGACCGCCAGGCCGATCTCGTCTGCCGCTTCTATGGCCGCAGGGTAGGGCGCCTTGCCATCGCGGATGTGCCGGACGATGTTCTCGATCTCGACGATGGCGTCATCGACCAGGATGCCGATGGTCAGGGACAGGGCGAGCAGGGACACCACATTCAACGACTGGCCGGTGATATCCATGATCCAGAAGGTCGGGATCAGGCTGAGCGGCATGGCCACCGCCGCGATGAGGGTGGCGCGCCAGTCCCTGAGGAAGACGAAGACCACCGCCACGGCCAGGAGCGCGCCCAGCAGCAGGGTCTCGACCGAGGCGTGGAAGTTGTTGATCACCGATTCAGTGGTGTTGGCCACTTCCTCGATGGTCACATCCGCAAGTTCGGCGTCCAAAGCCTCGAGGGAGACCTTGGTGGCCTCATAGACGTCGACCTCGGACGAGCCGATGGCGCGCGAGATGCCGAATCCGACAACCTCCTGGCTGTTCAGGCGCGCCCGGCCGCGCGGTTCGGACCATTCGTCGGTGATCGCGCCCAGATCGCCCAGACGCACGGTGCGGCCCGCGACCGGGATCAGGGTATCGCGCAGCTGTTCGACGGACTGGGCCGAGCCGACGGTGCGGATGGCCTGTTCCTGGGCGCCGATCTCGCCGCGCCCGCCGGGCAGGTTGATGTTGGAGGCGCGCAACTGGTTGGACACCTGGCCGGCCGTGACGCCGAAGGCCTCCAGCCGCGCGGGGTCCAGCTTGACGCGGATCTCGCGGCTGACGCCGCCGTCGCGGCTGACCTGGCTGACGCCCTGGACCGACAGCAGTCGCTTGGCCAGGGTGTTGTCGACGAACCAGCTCAGCTCCTCGGGGCTCATGCCCGGCGCCCGCACCACATAGTTGGCGAAGGGGACGGACGTGAATTCGATACGCTGGACGATCGGCTCCTGCACGTCCGCAGGCAGGGTCTGGCGGATGCCGGCGACGGCGTTGCGCACGTCGTTGGTGGCCTTCTCCAGGTCCACGCCGAGGCGAAATTCGATGGAGGTGGTCGAGACGCTCTCGTTGACCACGGAGGTGATGTTGCGCACCGCGCCCAACCCCGCCACCGAATCCTCGATCAGGCGGGTGACCTGGGTCTCCATTTCGGTGGGCGCCGCGCCGGATTGGACCACCGTGACGGCCACGACCGGCAGGTCCACGTCCGGGAACTGGTTGGTGCGCAGATTGAAATAGCTGCCGATGCCCGCGATCGTCAGCACGACGAACATCAGGACGATCGGGATGGGGTTCCGGATCGACCAGGACGAGATGGTGTTGAAGTTCATCGCCCAGAAGCCTCGGGGGCGGCCTCGGGGGCGGGAGCCTGAGTTTGGGCCTGAGTCCGGGACTGGGCTGTGGCCGTCGGCGCCTGGACCTGGACGGGATCGCCGTCGCCCAGGAAGCCCGCGCCGCGCACGACAATCCTCTGGCCGGCCTGGACTCCGCCGGTCAGGGCCACCAGCCCCTCCTGGCGCGCGCCGGTCGTCACCGGCGTGAAGCGGGCGGTGTTGTCTGCGGCGATCACATAGACGCCCGGCTGGCCCTCGCGGAACACCACGGCCTCGATCGGCGCGACCAGGGAGGCTTGGGCGCCCGCGTCGATGGCGGCCCGCGCGAACATGCCGGGGCGAAGCGCGCCCGGCGCGGTCAGGGCGATACGGGCGACGCCCAGCCGCGTCTGGGGATCGACTTCCGAGGTGACGATGCGCACGCGCCCCGCCGTCTCGCCCGCCTGGTCAGAGGTCACGGTCGCGGTCATGCCGGCCCGGATCAGCGGCAGCTCGGTTTCCGGCACCTGGGCGTCCAGCTCAAGCCGGCCGTCACGCACGATGCGGAACAGCTCCGCGCCCGGCTGGATGATCTGACCGCGCGTCACGCTGCGGCGGATGATCAGGCCCGAGACCGGCGCCCTGATGGTGGCCTGGGACAGGCGGGTGCGGGTCTCCGACAGGGCCGCGCGGGCGGCCGACAGATTGGCTTGGGCCGAGCGCTGATTGGCCAGGGCCGTGTCCAGCGAGGCCTGGCTGAGAAAGCCGCGATCCCTCAGTTCCTGGGCGCGGGCCAGGGCCGCGTCGTCGCGGGCCGCGTTGGCCTCGGCGGTTTGGACCTGGGCCTCCTGCTGGGCGACCTGGGCGCGCAGCAGCGCGTCGTTCAACTGCACCAGGGGCTGGC
Organism: uncultured Brevundimonas sp.; assembly: GCA_964542145.1. Taxonomy (GTDB): domain Bacteria; phylum Pseudomonadota; class Alphaproteobacteria; order Caulobacterales; family Caulobacteraceae; genus Brevundimonas. The sequence continues at coordinate 1,574 of CAZITK010000077.1, read as the reverse complement.
CCTGTCGGACATAGTCGCCTTCGTCGACCTGCACCGAAACCGCCGTCAGCCCGCCGGTCTCGGCGCCCACGGGCACCTCCTCCCAGGCCGACACGCTGCCGGAGGCGGAGATGACGCGCGGCAGCGCCGTCTCCGTGATGGTCACGGCCGTGACCGAAGCGGGAGTTCCGGCCTGAATCGCCTCGGCTTCATCCTGATCGCCTCCCCCGCAGGCGGCGAGGGCCAGGACGGCGGCGGCGAGGAAAGGGAGGCGAAGACGGGTCAGCACGCGCGCACGTCCGTGACAGCGACGGGGGAGATCCCGCCACCCCTTAGATCACGACCGCGCGCACGGAAACCGACCCAAGGGCGCATGACCAAGGTTTAATGAGCACAGCGCCAGGCGCCGCCGCCACTCGCGCGCGCCGGCGGGGCGTGGTAGGCGCCGGGCGCCATGTCGAACACCCCCCTCCAGCGCATCCGCAACTTTTCGATCGTCGCCCATATTGATCATGGGAAATCAACGCTTTCTGATCGGCTGATCCAGGAAACGGGGGGGCTGACAGCGCGCGAGATGAGCTCCCAGGTGCTCGATAATATGGAGATCGAGCAGGAGCGGGGGATCACGATCAAGGCGCAGACGGTGCGCCTGAGCTACAGGGCCCAGGATGGGGAAACCTATGTCCTGAACCTGATGGACACGCCAGGTCATGTGGACTTCGCCTATGAGGTCTCGCGCAGCCTCGCGGCCTGCGAGGGTTCGATCCTGGTGGTTGACGCGTCGCAGGGCGTCGAGGCCCAGACCCTGGCCAATGTCTATCAGGCCATCGACAACAACCACGAGATCGTGCCGGTTCTGAACAAGATCGATCTGCCGGCCGCCGAGCCGGAGCGGGTCCGCACCCAGATCGAAGACGTGATCGGCATCGACGCCAGTGACGCCGTGGAGTGCTCGGCCAAGTCGGGCCTGGGGATCGGCGACGTGCTGGAGGCCATCGTCACCCGCCTGCCGCCACCAAAGGGAGACGAAACCCGGCCTCTGAAGGCCATGCTGGTCGACGCCTGGTATGATCCGTATCTGGGGGTGGTGCTGCTGGTGCGCGTGTTCGACGGCCGGCTGAAGGCCGGGATGCGGGTCAAGATGATGCAGAACGGCTCGACCCACCTGGTCGACCGGGTCGGGGTCTTCCTGCCCAAGAACACCCCGGTCGAGAGCCTGGGGCCCGGCGAGATCGGCTTCATCACCGCCCAGATCAAGGAGGTCGCCCACGCCGCCGTCGGCGACACCATCACCGACGAGAAGAAGCCCACCGACGCCCCGCTGAAGGGGTTCAAGGCCGTGCAGTCGGTGGTGTTCTGCGGCCTTTTCCCGGTCGACGCCGCCGATTTCGAGGACCTGAGGGCCGCCATCGGCCGCCTGCGCCTGAACGACGCCTCCTTCACCTATGAGATGGAGAGCTCGGCCGCCCTCGGCTTCGGCTTCCGTTGCGGCTTCCTGGGGCTGCTGCACCTGGAGATCATCCAGGAGCGGCTCTCCAGAGAGTTCAACCTGGACCTGATCGCGACCGCCCCCTCGGTGGTCTATAAGCTGAAGC
>CAZITK010000076.1:0-8123 GCA_964542145.1 uncultured Brevundimonas sp. | reverse complement strand
CAGCTAGTCCCACATGGAGCGGCCGGCGGGACCGCGGATCTCCTCCATCATACCTTCCACTCGGTCGGCGGGCATGAAAGAGGCCAGAAGCTTCTGCGTCTGCTCATAGCTGCCCATCACGGCGCCCGAGCCGCTCATCCCCGCGACGAACTCGACCAGCAGCTCCTCGACGACCTGGGCGTTCACCGTGCCGAGACCCGCCATGGCCTGGGAGATTTCCTTGACCTCATCCTCGTGCAGCGACTCCCACAGCTTGGTGTGCTCGGGCCCCAGGGCCAGCAGGATGACGGCGGCCTTCTCGGGGCCCGTCAGCTTGCGGGAGTCCTCGACGACCGCCTTCTTGGTGACCAGCCGCGCCGCCATCAGCCTTCATGCACCCAGTTGCGGAGGATCGAGGCGGATTCCTCGGGATGCCTGTCGACGAACTCGGCTACCCGGCGCACCGAGGAGGCTTTGACCTCACCCTCGAAGTGGGCGTTGTTGATCCGCTGCTCTATCTCGGACGGCGGACCGGTCAGTTGCGGCGAGGCGCCCATGGCTGGCAACATCCCCGCCCCCCCGCCCGAGCCGCCCGCCGGAACCATGTCCAGCTGGGTCAGGGCCACGCCGCCCTCCCCGCGCGCCGTCTTCAGCAGAGGCCGAACCACGAAGAAGATCAGCACCAGCCCGGTCAGGACCAGCACCGCCAGCTCGATCGCACGCATGATGTCATTCTTGGTGAAATCCATCAGCGACGACCCGCCCTCGGCCCCGCCCGCGACAGGGGCCTCGCGGTTGAAGCGGACATTGGTGACGGTGATCTGGTCGCCGCGCTCGGCGTTGATGCCGGCGGCGGCCCGCACCAGGGCCTCGATCTGCTGGATTTCCTCGGCCGCGCGCGGCGCATAGGCCGGCTCGGCCCCATCGGCGCCGGGGGTCAGAACACCGTCCACCGCGACCGCGACCGACAGCTTCTGGACCTGGCCCGGCTCACGCACGGTGGTCGTGGTGGTGTTCGAGATCTCGTAGTTTGTGATCTCCGCGTTGTCGCCCGAGGTCGACCCCAAGGGGATGGTGTTGTTCGCCTCGCCGCCGGGAATGTTGTTTAGGGCCGTGACCCCGCCGTCCGTCTGGCCCTGCGTCTCCTGACTGGTCGAATTGTTCATGGACGACGACCGCACAACCTGACCGTCGGGATCGAAACGCTGCTCCTGGGTGGTCTGGCGGCTGGTGTCGATATCGGCCGAGACCGTCACCCGAGCGGCGCCGACGCCTACCACGCCCTCGACCAGCTCACGAATGCGAGCGGTCATCTGGGCTTCGATCTCCGCCTTCTTCTGGCCTGCCAGACCGGCGGTGAAGCCCTCATCCTCGCTGCCGGCCGCCAGGGTCCGGTTGGCCTGGTCGGTGACGGTCACCCGGTCAGGCTTGAGGTTCGGCACGGCCGAGGCCACCACATTGCGGATCGCTCGTATCTGGTCGCCCGACAGCTCGCGCGCGCCCAGCCCGACCACTACGGCGGCGGTGGGCTGGGCCGACTGGGCCTGGAACAGTTCGCGACGCGGCATGGTCACATGCACCCGCGCCGAGGTGATGCCCCGCATGGTCAGGATGGTGCGCTCCAGCTCGCCCTGCAGGGCCCGCTGCTCGTTCAGATTCTGCTGAAACTGGGTCTGGCCCAGCACTGACTGGTTGTCGAACAGCTCGTAGCCCACCGAACCGGCCGAGACGATGTCGCTGCCGGCCAGGAGCATACGCGCCCGCCCGACGTCGTCGCGATGGACCATGATGGTCGAGCCGTCGCCTCGGCTGGCGTATTTGATGCGGTTCTGGTCAAGGGCGGTGGTGACCTGGCCGGCCTCGCGCAGGTCGAGGTTGGAATAGAGCAAGGCGTCCGGCTGCTGGCCGATGCGCAGCATGACCGCGACCAGCACGGCCGCCACGCCCGCTGCGACGCCCAGCACGGCCGCCAGCCGGCCGATGCCGAACCTCTGTATCGCCGCCGTGAAGCCGCCCACGCGCCCCGCCCCATCAACGCGGGAACACACTCGAACGCCCGCTAGGCAGAAACTGCCGCCCGCGTGGTAAACGCCGCGTTAAGCACGACGGATGAGACGCGCGCTGTGAACTTGAGCGCGACCTCTGGGAGACCGCCCTAGGGCTGATTGTCGCGACTGCGGTTGGCGGCGGCTGGCGCCGAGCTCGCTTTGAGAAGCGGCGACGTTGAGCTACGCTTTTCACCTGGCGCGAGGAATCGCAGTGTGAGCGCAATTTCTGAAGCGTATCAGGTAGCGGCAGCGGGGCAGCTGGGGGGCGTTGCGGCGTTTCTTGGGGGCTTCGCCGCCACCTTCATGGCGGCTCTCTTGGCTGCGCGGCTGACCGGCAAGGCGGCGGGCGCCGCCATAGTGCTGTCCGCCTTGGCGGCCGTCGCCTTCATCATCTGCGTCGTGGGCGCCACGGGGCTACAGGCGGGACTTCACCCCGATGCTCCCGAGCTCGTCTCCAACGGCGGCCGGCTCGCATTATCGCATGCCGCCATGGGCCTGGGCTTCATGGTCGGCATCATCGGACTGCTCCTGGCGATCGGCGCCGGAGGCTGGATTAGGTCCAGAAAGACAGGCTGGGCGACAAGCGGACTGGCCTTCGCCTCGCTTGCCATCCTCCTGGCGCTCACGATCTCGGTCGGCTGAACCGCCTCAAGGGGTCGGCCTGCGAAGTGCGCCTGGAACCGGCGCGCCCGAAACCTCCACCGTTCTCGCGCGCTGTTATGCGACCACAGCCCCCCACCCCCGGTTCGCCATGTCCTCGATCGTTCGCCCCACGTCCGCCCAGCGCACTCGCCGCCTGATCGTCCTGGTCTGCGCCGTCTTCGCCGTACTGGTTCCCGCCGTCCAGTCCCTGGCCGGACTCGGCCAGAGCCAGGCGGAATTCTCGGCCGACGGCGATTCCACCCTGCGCATAGCCGGTTGGGCCTTCTCGATTTGGAGCCTGATCTATCTCTGGATCCTGGCCTACGCGGTGTGGCAGGTTCTGCCTCAGACCGGCGAGAGCGACCTGGTCAACCGCATGGGCTGGCCCTCCGCTGTGGCTTTTGTGCTTATCGGCGCCTGGATCATCGCCGCCGCCGCTGACGCCAAGCTGGCCACGGTGGCGATCATCCTCGCGGCCATGCTCAGCCTGGTCATCCCCCTCCTGGCGAACTCACGGGAGGTGCGCCTGACCCCGGCGCGTGACCAGGACCGCTGGCTTCTGCTGTGGCCTTTGGGCCTGCTCGCCGGCTGGCTGACCATCGCCTCAGCTGCCAACATCTTGATCGTGGCGACCGCCCAGGACGCCCTCCCCGCCGCCCTGTCACCCACGGGCTGGGCGGTGTTGGCGGTCGTGGTCGTGGTGGCCATCGGCTTCCTCGGGGTCTGGAAGCTTCGCCTCCTGGCCTTTCCCCTGCCCATCACTTGGGGCCTGATCGGAGCCTTCGCGGCCGAACAGGACCGCAATCCGACTCTGGCGTTCACCGCCCTGGGAGCCGCCATACTCTTGCTCCTTGTCTCGGTGCTTCTGGTGTTCCAGCTCCGGAGAGGGATCGAAAGGGTCCACTGATCCGGTGCCGCCCGAGCAGCCGGCCACAGCGCGTGTGGGGGACCGCGCAGAAGCGCTCGTTAAAGCTTCTTTAACCATGATGGCAAAATTGCGCCACTAATCTGCTGATTTTAATGGGCTTATTTTTTCGCCGGCGGAACCTTTCCACAGCTCTGTGGATTGTCTGCTGGCCCAGCCGACAGAATGCGGCGCTCATTCTTTTCGAGATCCGCCATGTTCATCGCCATCGTCCGCCCGGCGGTGGAACCTCGTGACCCCGACGCCGTCGCCGTCCCTGGCTCCCCCGCCATCGCCAACCTGAGCCCCCGGGCCCTCCACGCCCGCCTTCTCGCCAACGCCGCGGACCGACGGCGGCGCGGGCTGGAGCGGCTCGCCAGGGGTCGCCAGGACGACGCCGACTACTGGCTGGGCGCCGCCCCGGTCGCGGTGTCGCGGGCCTGCGCCCTCAGGCTCGATCAGAACTTCGCCGCCCTGCCCTGACTGCGCTAGACGGTATCGACCAGCACCACCTCGGCATCCGACAGCGCCCTGACCGTCACCTCGGCCTCATCGGCGATGGCCGCCCCATCGCGTGGGCCGACACGGACGCGGTTGACCTCGATCTCGCCGACGGCCGGGACCAGATAGGCCTTGCGCTCTGCGCCCAGCGCATAGGTCGCGGTCTCGCCAGCCTTTAGCGTGGCGGCCGCCACCTTGCCGTCCGCCCGGAGGCTCAAGGCGTCGTGGTCCGCCGTGTCACCCGAGGCCATGACCACAAACCGGCCGGCCCGCTCGCCCTTGGGAAAGGGCTTCTGGCCCCAGGTGGGCGCTTCGCCTGTCTTGGTGGGCAGGATCCAGATCTGGAACAGGCTCGTGGTCTCGTCTTCCAGATTGTACTCGGCGTGGCGGATGCCGGTCCCCGCGCTCATGACCTGGATGTCACCGGCCGGGGTGCGGCCCCGATTCCCCAGGCTGTCCTCGTGGGTGATGGCCCCCGTGCGGACATAGGTGATGATCTCCATGTCGGCGTGAGGATGCGGGGGAAAGCCGGACTTGGCCGTTATCTCGTCGTCGTTCCAGACGCGAAGCGCGCCCCAATGCATCCGTGAAGGATCGTGATAGTCGGCGAAGGAAAAGTGGTGCCGGGCCTTAAGCCAACCATGGTCAGCGCCGCCCAGGCTGTCGAAGGGTCGCACCTCAATCATCTGTCATCTCCGGATCCGCAAAGCGTCGTTCCGCCCTATGTAAGAAACAGTGTCGGTGGCTGAAAGAGGACCGCACGCTGAGCTGGTCCGTCTCGGCAGACGAAGAGCCAACGAAAAGGGCCTCCGGATCGCTCCGGAGGCCCCATAGTCATAACGTTCAGAGCGCCTTAGCGGGCGGCCTGGAACGTCTCAACCTGGGCGCTGACGCGAGCGTTCAGCGGCTGCAGGCTGTCCTTCATCGACGTGGTAAAGGTCTCGGTCATGCGGGTCATTTCCGCGATGTAGGTTTCCATCGCCGACTTGGCGAAGTTGGTCTGCAGTTCGATGGCTTCCTGGACCGAGCGGGCCTGGGCGATCGACTGGGCGGCAGTCACGCCGTCTTCCCAGCTCTTCTTGGAATAGGCCATGACTTGTTGACCGAGAACCTCGGCCCCGCGTTGGGCGGCCGTGGTCGCCTCGACCAAGGCTTCAAGGTTCTTCTTGCCCTGGGCGTTCAGTTCGACGACCGAGCGCTCCACGCCATCACGGAACGCCTTGGCGCCGGCGGCTTGGGTGGTTTCGGCCTGAGTCTGGACCTTCTCGGACTGCGCCTTGGCGGCGGCGGCGGCTTGGTCGATGGTCTTCTTCGCGGTTTCGTTGGCGTCAGCCATGATCAATCTCCTGACAGATGAGGCTCGCGGCATCGCCGCGATTTAAGTCTTGGCCGGACCAGTCCGGCGATCACGGCTATATGACGCAAGTGCGAAGCCAGGTCAAGGTATTTTTGTGCACTGCACCATACTGCTTTCTGTCGCGTTCACATTCTCGTTGAAGCCTTGTTAACCACCGCGCAACCGGCAATGCCCATGATGGGGCTCTGGTCACGGCGAAGGGGCGCGTTGGACCTAGACAGTAAAAGGGTTGTCCCATGATCACCATTGTCCGAAAAGGCCTCGCCTTCGCCGTGGCGATGACGCTGGCGCTGACCGTGCCCACCCCAGGGCAGGCGCCGCCGGTGGCGCAGTCGGACAATCTGAAATACGCCGCCATCGTGCTGGACGCCGAGAGTGGCGAGGTGCTGTTCGCCCGTCATGCCAACGCTCCCCGCTATCCAGCCTCCATCACCAAGGTGATGACCCTCTACATGGCGTTCGACGCCTTGGAGCGCGGCAAGATTCGCCTGGACGACCGCATCGTGGTGTCGGCCCGCGCCGCCAGTCAGCCGCCGTCCAAGCTGGGCCTCGCGGCCGGCCAGACGATCAGCGTGGACGACGCGATCCGCTCGCTGGCCGTGCGGTCGGCCAACGACATGGCCGTGGCCGTCGCCGAGCACGTGGCGGGCTCTGAAGGCCGGTTCACCGCCCTGATGACCTTGAAGGCCCACGAACTGGGCATGACTAACAGCCGCTTCGTTACCGCCAGCGGCCTACCCGACAGCCGCCAGTTGACCACCGCGCGCGACCTGGCCCTGCTCAGCCGCGCAGTAATGCGCGACTTTCCTCAGTATTATCAATATTTTGGGCAACAACATTGGTACTATAACGGTCGCCAGTACAACAACACAAACGGCCTGTTGCACCAGAACCAGACCTATGACGGGATCAAGACCGGCTTCACCAATGCGTCTGGTTACAACCTGGCCGCGTCGTCGGTGCGTGATGGGCGGCGCCTGATCGTAGTCGTGCTGGGCGGTCGCTCCAGCGCCACGCGCAACAGCCATGTCGCGGAGTTGATGAACACCGGCTTCGAGGTTGAGCGGCTGCGCGGTCAAGGGCAGCTGATACCCGTGGCTCAGACCTTCTTCGAGCAGCGCGGCTACGGAGTCAGCGGCGGATCGTCGTCGGTGCAGTACGCCTCGATTACGAGCGTCGAAGCGCCGAGCGAAGGCTTCGGCTCGGACAGTGAAGCCAACGTGGTCCAGTATGCCAGCCTGCCGAGCACATCGGCCCCCGCCTCGGCTCCCGCGCCTGTCTCGACGACGCCGTCACCCTATCAGCCGGCCGCCGGCCCGCGGCCACACGCTTTGGACGGCGACGCCCTGACCGCCCTGCTGAACGGCGGCGCGGCCTCGGCTGCAACGGTCCGGCCGGTGCAGATGGCAGAGGCCCGGACAACCGCGGCTAGCCTGAACCGGGCCACGAGCACCCGTGCACAGCCGGTCGCCGGTCGCTGGTCGGTGCAGGTTGGCGCCTTCCGTGACGAAGCCGTGGCGCGCAACTGGCTCACCGAGGTCAGCCGTCGTTTCCGCAGCCAGTTAGAGGGCGCCGAAGCCCGTGTGCAGACGGCCTCGGGCTGGTATCGCTCGCGGTTCACCGGTCTGACCGAGGACGCCGCCCGCGCCGCCTGCGGCGCGCTGGCCGAACGGCGCGTCACCTGTATGGTGGTTCAGCCGGACTGATCGCCGCGCGAGAAACTGAACGGGCCTTGATCCCGCCAAGAGCGATGGCGACAGTGGCGGCATCTTCTCCGGAGGCCGCCATGTCCGAAGCCGAGCTTTATCCCGTCCCCACCCCCCTGGCCGCCGGGGCTCACATGGACAGGGCTGGTTATGAGGCCGCGCGGCAGGCGGCGCGTGAGCAGCCGGAAGCCTTCTGGTCCGAGCAGGCCGGGCGGCTGGACTGGGAGCGGTTCCCGACGCGGATCAAGGACGTGAGCTTCAACCGCGACGACTTCCGCATTCGCTGGTTCGAGGACGGCGTCCTGAACGTGGCGTGGAACTGCGTGGACCGTCACCTGGCGGAGCGCGCTGACCAGACCGCAATCATCTTCGAGGGCGACGACCCGTCGGTCTCTGGGCGGCTGACGTATGCGGAGCTGCACGGCGAAGTGTGCCGCATGGCCAATGCGCTGAAGGCGCTGGGTGTCGAGAAAGGCGACCGGGTGACCATCTATCTGCCGATGATCCCGGTCGCGGCGGTCGCCATGCTGGCCTGCGCACGCATCGGCGCGGTGCATTCAGTGGTGTTCGGCGGTTTCTCGCCCGATAGTTTGGCGGACCGGATAGAGGACTGCGGCTCGAAGGTCGTCGTCACTGCAGACGAGGGCCGGCGCGGCGGCAAGAAGACGGCGCTGAAAGCCAACGTCGACGCGGCTCTTGAGCGAAAGGGCGCAGGCCGGCTGGTCGAAAAGGTGCTGGTGGTTGCCCACACCGGCTCAGACGTGCCGATGATCGAGAATCGCGACGTGGCCTGGGTCACGGCGCGCGCGGCCGCGTCGGACAGTTGCCCGTGCGAGCCGATGAACGCGGAGGACCCGCTGTTTATCCTCTACACCTCGGGCTCGACGGGAAAGCCCAAGGGCGTCCTGCACACCACCGGCGGCTATCTGTTCTGGGCGGCGTGGACTCACGAGCTGGTGTTCGACTATCGGCCCGGCGAGGTCTTC
>CAZITK010000075.1:0-8187 GCA_964542145.1 uncultured Brevundimonas sp. | reverse complement strand
GCCTTGACCGCCTCCTGCCAGGGCCAGATCGACAGAGGGTAATAGCTGAGCGGCCTAAAGTCGGCGTTCAGCACTAGGGCAGGGTGGCCAGACGGCGGGCGGGTCAGGACCTGCATCAGGCCCCTCCCGGCGCGCGTCGGAGGGTTAGATCGGCGACGGGACTGAAGACACGTCTCCTTTCCGGTCAGTGGCGCTGACGGTAACGCTGATTCCGTCGTTTGGCGATGATCAAGGCGTGTCGTTGGGGTGACACCCGCAGGGTGACCGGAAGCGCCGCCGGTGCTAGAGGCCGGCGCCTCCTTCCTGCCGATAACCGGACACGCCCATGCCCGCCGCGCCCGATTTTCCGCCCGCGCCGAACCGGGTCGCACCCAAGCGCGCGTTGATATCCCTGTCCGACAAGGCCGGGCTGGAGGATGTCGCGCGGGCCTTGGCCAGAGCCGGAATAGAACTGGTCTCCACCGGCGGCACGCGCGCGACGATCGAAGCGCTTGGCCTTTCAGTCAGGGACGTGGCCGATCTGACCGGCTTTCCCGAGATGATGGACGGCCGGGTGAAGACGCTGCACCCGGCCGTGCACGGCGGATTGCTGGGCGTGCGAGACGCCCCGGCCCACGCCGAGGCCATGATGGCCCACGGCATCGGGGCCATCGATATCGTCTGGATCGACCTGTATCCGTTCGAGGCCACGGTTTCCTCAGGCGGCGGCTTCCACGCCGTGATCGAGAACATCGACATCGGCGGCCCGGCTATGATCCGTTCCGCGGCCAAGAACCACGGCTATGTCGCCGTCTGCGTCGATAGGGCGGGCGTCGATGAGGTGGTCGAGGCGGTGAAGTCCGAGGGCGCGACGACCCTGGCCCTGAGAAAGCGTCTCGCCGCCCGAGCCTTTGGCCGCACCGCCGCCTATGACGCGGCCGTCTCGGCCTGGTTCGCCGGCCAGGTCGAGGACCCGGCGCCGGCCCGTAGAGCGATCGCGGGGCGGCTGGCCCAGACCCTGCGCTATGGCGAGAACCCGCACCAGACCGGCGCCTTCTATGTCACCGGAGAAGCCCGCCCCGGCGTCGCCAACGCCCGCCAGCTGCAGGGCAAGGAGCTGGGCTACAACAACATCGCGGACGCCGACGCCGCCTATGAGCTTGTCGCCGAGTTCGCAGTCCCGGCCTGTGTCATCGTCAAACACGCCAATCCGTGCGGCGCGGCCATCGGCGAGGACCTGGGACAGGCCTATGCCCGGGCGCTGGAGTGCGACAGCGTTTCGGCTTTCGGCGGGGTTGTGGCGGTCAACCGGCCCCTGACCCGGGCCGACGCTGAGGCCATCACCGGCATCTTCACCGAGGTGGTGATCGCGCCCGGCGCCGACGAGGGCGCGCAACAGGTGTTCGCGGCCAAGAAGAACCTACGCCTGCTGCTGACCGACGGCTTGCCGGACCCGCTGGCGGCGGGCGAGGTGTTCCGCTCGGTCTCGGGCGGTCTTCTGGTGCAGGGGCGCGATCGCTCGCGCCTGACGTCGGCGGACCTGAAGATCGTCACGCGACGCCAGCCGACGCCAAGAGAGATCGAGGACATGCTGTTCGCCTTCACCGTGGCCAAGCACGTCAAGTCCAACGCCATCGTCTACGCCAAGGACGGTCAGACGGCGGGCATCGGGGCTGGGCAGATGAACCGTCGCGATTCGGCGCGGATCGCATCCTTGCGCGCGAGAGAGGCAGGGGAGGCCAAGGGGCTTGCCTACTCCCTGGCGAAAGGGTCCGCCTGTGCGTCAGAGGCTTTCTTCCCCTTTCCCGACGGTCTGCTGGAAGCGGCGGCGGCGGGAGCGACGGCGGTCATCCAGCCGGGCGGCGCCATGCGCGACGCCGAGGTCATCGCGGCCGCCGACGAGGCGGGTCTGGCCATGGCATTCACGGGCGTCAGGGTGTTCCGCCACTAGCCGGCCGCCGGCTGGCCCCAGGCCTCGGCCAAAATCTCGAACGAGCGTATTCGCGCGGCCGGGTCCCAGATCTGACTGGTAATCATCACCTCATCGGCCTGGGTTTCATCCACAAAGGCCGCCAGCTGCTCCCGCACTGATTCGCCCACGCCCACCGCTGAACAGGCGAGGGCCTGGTCGATCATGGCGCGGGCGGCGGGATCGAGCATCTCGCCATAGCCGGGCGCCGGGCGGGGCAGTTTGCCCGGCTTGCCAGTGCGCAGATTCACAAAAGCCTGCTGGATGGAGGTGAACAGGTCGCGGGCCTGGCTGTCCGTCTCGGCGGCGAACACGTTGAAGCCCAGCATGACGTAGGGTTCAGCCAGGCGTTCGGACGGCCGGAAGGTCCGGCGATAGACGTCGAGCGCGCGGAGCATTTCGCCCGGTGCGAAATGGCTGGCGAATGCGTAGGGCAGGCCCAGATGGGCCGCCAGTTGGGCGCCGTACAGGGACGAGCCCAGAATCCAGATGGGGATGTCCTGTCCTTCGCCCGGCACGGCCACGACTCGCTGATCGGGTTGGGCCGGGGCGAACCAGTGCATCAGCTCCATGACGTCGTTGGGAAAGGCGTCGACATCGCCCGACAGCGTGCGCCGCAGCGCTCGCGCGGTCGCCTGATCCGAGCCGGGGGCACGACCGAGGCCCAGGTCGATCCGGCCTGGGTGAAGCGCGTTCAGGGTGCCGAACTGTTCGGCGATCTGCAGCGGAGCGTGATTGGGGAGCATGATCCCGCCAGCCCCGACGCGAATGGTCGATGTTCCCGCCGCCACGTGGGCTATGACCACGCTGGTCGCCGCCGAGGCGATGCCCGGCATTGAATGGTGCTCCGCCAGCCAGAAACGCCGAAAACCCAGGGCTTCGGTTTTCTGAGCGAGGGCCAAGGTGCCGGCGAGGGAGTCGGAGACATCCGACCCGTCGGCTACAGGCGACAGGTCGAGAACGGACAAGGGCGGGCGTGGCGAGGAGGTCATGCCAAGCATATGGGAGGCGCGCCTACGCCGTCCAAGCCGATCCGATCGAGGCCTTTTCGTGTCAGGGGGGTTGGCCCGGCCCGAGCCGCGCTGCTAGGCCCTAGCGATGGAAATCGGCACGATCATCGCCCTCGGCCTGTACTTCGCCCTCATGATCGCGATCGGCGTTTACGCGTGGCGCACCTCGACCAGTGATGTGGAGGGCTACATGCTGGGCGGCAGGAAGCTGGGGCCCGGTACGACCGCGCTTTCGGCCGGCGCTTCCGACATGAGTGGCTGGCTGATAATGGGCCTTCCGGGGGCGATGTTCCTCAGCGGGCTGTCGGCGGCCTGGATCGGCGTAGGTCTCGTGGCGGGCGCGCTGGCTAACTATCTGATCGTGGCGCCGAGGCTGAGAGTGTTCACCAAGGCGGCGCGCGACGCCATCACCATCCCCGATTTTCTGGACAAGCGGTTCGACGACCGCTCACGGCTGATCCGCATCATCTCCGCGTTGGTGATCATCGTGTTCTTTACCCTCTACACCTCTTCGGGCATGGCGGCGGGTGGCAAGCTGTTCGAAAGCGCCTTTGGACTCGATTACGGCCTGGGCCTATGGCTCACGGCCGGTGTGGTGCTCGTCTACACCCTGATCGGCGGCTTTCTGGCGGTTAGCTTGACCGACGTGGCTCAAGGCATCCTGATGTTTGCGGCCCTGCTGTTGGTGCCGATCGTGGCGACCATGGCGGTGGGCGGCCCCGGCGAGGTGATCCAGAGTGTTCGCGCCGTCGATCCGGAACTTCTAAACATGTTCCGCGACTTCAGTCTGGTCGGAGTGATCTCGGCTCTGGCCTGGGGCCTCGGCTATTTCGGCCAGCCACATATCATCGTGCGCTTCATGGCCATCCGCTCGGTTCGAGACGTGCCGGCGGCGCGCAACATCGGCATGGGATGGATGATCCTGTGCCTGATCGGGGCGCTCGGCACCGGCTTCGCGGGCCTGGCCTACGCCACCCGCACGGGGCTGGAGGTGACCGACCCAGAAACGATCTTCATCGTCCTGTCGGACGTCCTGTTCAACCCCTTCGTCACCGGCCTTTTGCTGGCGGGCATCCTGGCGGCGATCATGAGCACCATCTCGTCCCAGCTTCTCGTATCGTCCAGCTCCCTGACCGAGGATTTTTACAAGGTGTTCGTGCGTCGGGGGGCAGGCCAGAAAGAGCTGGTCATGGTTGGACGACTGACTGTGTTGGCGGTGGCGGTGGCGGCGATCCTAATGGCCTATTCACCGGACAGTAGCGTGCTGGCGCTGGTGGCCAGCGCCTGGGCCGGTTTCGGGGCTGCCTTTGGTCCGCTCATCATCCTGTCCCTGACGTGGCGACGCATGACCCGCAATGGCGCCTTGGCGGGAATGATCGTCGGGGCCATCACCGTGCTGATCTGGATTTCGGCGCCGATCGGGCCCGGCGGCGCGCCGCTGTCGAGCGTTATCTACGAGATGGTTCCCGGCTTCTTCCTCAGCCTTCTGTCCGCCGTGGTGGTCAGCCTTATAGGCAAGGCGCCGCCGGCGCCGGTTACCGAGACCTTCGACCGCGTCCAGTCAATGCTGGCGGAGCAAAAGTCGCCGGGCGCCTGAGCGCCCCAACGAAAAGGCGCGTTCGCCGCCAGACCGAGCGGACTGACAGACTCGTTGTCAGTCCATCGGCTGATGGGTGAAGCCCTTGACCCCCGCCAAGGGGTCGGCGTCGCGGCTGATATCCACCGGGCTCTCGGCATAGGCCACAAGCAGGCGCGTCAGATCGACCAGGGCGTCTTGATGGATGCGTTCATACCCATGGCTGGCGTCAATGCCGAAGGCCACAAGGGCTGTGCGAATATCGGCCCCCGCCTCCAGCGCCGAAGCGGAGTCCGATCGGTAATAGCGGAACACATCCTTCTGATGTGGGATGTCGTGGTCTCGGGCCAACTGGACCAACTTGCGCGACAGATGCCAGTCGAACGGCCCGGTCTGGTCTGCCAGGGCGATAGTTACCCCGAATTCCGAGGAATTCTGGCCCGGCGCAGAGGTGCCGTTGTCCACCGTCACCATGGCGGCGACATCGGGAACCAGCACCGACGACGCTCCATGACCCACCTCTTCGGCGATGGTGAACAGCCAGTAGGTATCGACCTCGGGCGTCCGCCCTTCGCGCACCAGGCACTCCAGCGCCGCTAGCAGGCAGGCCACCCCTGCCTTGTCGTCCAGGTGCCGCGAGACGATGAAGCCGGTGTCCATGAACTCGGGCTGTGGATCGATGGCGACGATGTCGCCGACATCGACGCCCAGCTTCAGCGTGTCCGCCTGTCCACGAGTTACCGCGTCGATTCTAAGCTCGACCTGCCGCCAGCTGACGGGCTGCGTGTCCACCTCCTCGTTGAAGGTGTGGCCCGAGGCCTTTAGCGGCAGAATGGTGCCCCGATAAACGCCGCCCTCGGAGAAGATCGCCGCCCGCGCCCCTTCGGCGAACCGGGATGACCAGTGACCAATCGGAACCAGCTCCAGCCGGCCATTGCCCTTCACCGCCTTCACCTGAGCCCCCAGGGTGTCGACATGGGCCACAATGGCCCGAGCCGGCTTGGCTTCACGACCCGGCAGGCGGGCGCGGATGGCCCCACGCCGGGTGAGTTCGAACTCCAGCCCTAGAGCCTTGAGCTCGTGGCACAGCATCCACACCGCCTCGTCTGTGTAGCCCGTGGGGCTGGGCGTTCTCAGCAATCGATCCAGCCGATCGGTCAGATAGGTCAGATCGATGGCGGGCGGGCGGCTCTCAGTCTTGGCTGGGGCTTGAGCGGAGTCGGCCACGGCTTTCCTTCTAGTGATCGGCGCGGGTCAGGGCCGTGCGTGCCGCCGTCTGGGCCGACAGCGGGAACAACAGGTCCAGGAAGCGCTCGGCGGTAGGCTGAGGTTCATGATTGGCCAACCCCGGGCGCTCATTGGCCTCGATAAAGGCATAGTCGGGCTGGCGCGGCGAGGTCACCATCAAGTCGATCCCCGTCACGGGGATGTCGATGGCGCGCGCCGCCGCGGTGGCGGCGGCGACCAGGGTTGGATGCACCTCATCGGTTACGTCATGGATAGTGCCGCCTAGATGCAGATTGGCGGCCTTGCGGACCATTATCTCCTCGTCGATAGGCGCGACATCGTCCAGGCTCCAACCGCCCTCGGCCAGGGTTCGCTCGGTTTCCATGTCGATGGGGATGCGCGACTCTCCGCCGGTCGCAGCCGCGCGTCGGCGGCTTTGGTGTTCGATCAGGGCGCGCACGGTCGAGCGGCCGTCGCCGACCACGCGCGGCGGACGCCGTACTGCCGCCGCCACCACCTTGTAATCGATGAGGACCAGACGCAGATCCTCGCCCGCCACCTGCTCCTCGACCAGGACTTCGGGGCAAAGCCGGCGCGCCTCGGCGACGGCGGCCTCAACGGCCTCCAATGTGGAAAGCCCCACAGCCACCCCCTTTCCCTGCTCGCCACGCGCCGGCTTGACCACCAGCTGACCATGGGCGGCGAGAGCGGCCCTCAGCGCCGCCGTGTCGTCCGGATCAAACCGTTCCGGCACGCGCACTCCGGCCGCCTCAACGATCCTGCGGGTCATGCGCTTGTCATCGCAGATGCTCAGCGCAACCGAAGACGTCAGCTCGGACAGGCTTTCGCGACAGCGGATCGAGCGCCCGCCCCAGGTCAGACGGAACAGCCCGCCCTCGGCGTCGATCACCTCCACATGGATGCCGCGGCGGCGAGCCTCGTCGACGATGATTCGGCCGTAGGGGTTCAGCGCATGGCCGTCGGCGGGGCCGGTGAACAGGGGCTCGTTGATCGGGTTCTTCCGCTTGACCCCGAAAAACGAAACCCGCCGGAATCCCAGCTTGTCATACAGGGCGATAGCCTGGTCATTGTCGTGCATGACCGACAGGTCCATGTAGGCCAGCCCCTGGGTCTCGAAATGTTCGGCCAGCCGCCGGACCAGGGCCTCGCCCACCCCCGGCTGGGTCGCCTGGGGATCCACCGCTAGGCACCACAGCGACGAGCCGCATTCCGGATCACCGAAGCCGCGATGATGGTTCACCCCGGTCACCGTGCCGATGACCTGGCCGCTGGCGCTGTCCTCGGCCACCAGATAGGTCAGGGTGCGGTCGTCGCGACGGGACCAGATGAAACCCGACGGCGCCTGAACCATTCTGCGGGTGGCGTAGATGCGATTGATCGCTTGTTCATCACTCTCGGAGGCGAGGCGCCTCACCGAAAAGCCACGCGGCTGACGCCGGCTGGGGCGGTAAGTGGCGAGATCCAGCCTGTAGGTGTGCGACGGGTCAAGAAACAGCTCCTGCGGCGCCTGGGCCAGCAGCACATGAGGATTGCGCACATAGAAGGCGATGTCCCGCCGATCCGGCCCCTCGGCGCGCAAGGCCTCGACCAGCGGCCCCGCGGCCGGATAGGTCTGGGCAAACAGCAGCCGGCCCCAGCCGCAATCGACCACCGCGTTTTCGGCCATGCCGTCCTGCCCGCCGATCTGGGGCTTCAACCCCTCGTGGCGCAGCCGCTCCAGCCGGTGCGGCCGAGGGCGGCCCATGCGGGAGTCAGACCCCATGGGTCTGCATCCACAGCTCGAGCACGGCAACCTGCCAGAGCTCGGAGCCCTGCAAGGGTGTGATGTGGCCGGTGGGATCGTCGAACAGCCGCTCCAGATAGTCGGGCTGGAACAGGCCCCGCTCCCGCGCCGCCTGGCTGGTCAGGGCGTCACGGACCATCTCGAGATAGGGACCCTGAATGTACTTCAAGGCAGGCACGGGGAAGTAGCCCTTCTTGCGATCGATCACCTCCGAGGGGATTACCTGGCGAGCCGCCTCCTTCAGCACGCCCTTGCCGCCCTGGGCCAGCTTCAGCTCAGGCGGGATGCGGCCGGCCAGCTCGACCAGTTCGTGGTCGAGGAAGGGCACGCGCGCCTCCAGGCCCCAGGCCATGGTCATGTTGTCCACCCGCTTGACCGGGTCGTCGACCAGCATCACCTGGCTGTCCAGCCTCAGCGCCTTATCCACTGGCGTTTCGGCGCCTGGCCGGGCGAAATGCGCCTCGACCAGGGCTCGGCTGACGTCGGTGTCGGCCACATAGTCGCCGTTCAACTGAGTCTTCAGCGTGGCATGATCGCGGTCGAAGAAGGCCTTGGCGTAGTCGCCGACCGGGTCGGTCGACCCAACCAGCGGCGGGTACCAATGGTAGCCCGCGAACACTTC
>CAZITK010000074.1:0-8298 GCA_964542145.1 uncultured Brevundimonas sp. | reverse complement strand
GATGCCGCGCGTTCTCATGCGTGCCGCCGATATAGAAGGCGTGGTCGCTCCACATCCGGTTGCGCGCCCGGGCCAGCTTGTCGGCCAGGGTGTCAGGATCGGTGGTGTTGGGCTCGGTGTTCGGCATCTCGAACACGGCGGTGACGCCGCCCAGCGCGGCGGCCCTGCTGCCGGTTTCCAGGTTTTCCTTCCACTCCAGGCCCGGCTCGCGGAAATGCACCTGGGTGTCGATCACGCCGGGCAACACCGTCAGGCCCGCGGCGTCCACCACCTCTTCGGCCGAGGCGTGGCCCAGATCGCCGATGCGCGCGATCCTGCCGTCCCGCACCCCCACATCGGCCGGGCCGCGTCCCGCGTGGTTGACGACCTCGCCGCCGCGCACGATCAGGTCATAGGTCTGGGTCATCCACAATCTCCCGGGCGGTCTGCATCTCGCGCACCCGCTGGGCGTACAGGGCGCGGGCCGCGTTCAACACCGGTTCGACCGGCAGGTCCATCATGTGCTGGATGGCCTGATTCAGCCGGGGGTCGATGACGCGGAAGTCTTCCATCATCCGCGGCCCCCGCACCGAGCGCCCTCGCCAAGGGCCGCACACCCGTTCGTCGGATGGGCCAAAAACCGCGACGGACGGCACGCTGGCCGCCACGGCTAGCTGGGTCCACAGCGAATCATTGCCTAGATAGAGGCTCGCCCGCGACAGGGCGGCGCAGGCCTGGAGCGGCGTCAGCTTGCCTTGCGTCTCGATCGCCCGATAGCGCGGCACCGCCAGGCGGATGGTGTGGGCGGCGTCGCGGTCCTCCTCGCCCCCGACGATCAACAGCTTGGCGCCCGCCAATGGGCCACCCTCGGCCAGGAGCGGCGTCGCCGCCTTGGAGAACCGCTCGGCGGGCCACCGCTTGCCGACCCAGTCCGCGCCCGGCCCGACCGCCAGCAACGGCCCTTGCCAGCCGCCAAGGGCCTGATCGGCGACGGCCTGGGTGTCGCGGCCGAAAAACAGGCGGGGCGGCGGGGGCGTGTCCAGTTGCAGGGCGCGGGCGGCCTGTTCCACCGCATGCAGCGGCCGGCCCTCGTCCTTTTGCACAGCCGCCGGCTTCACCGCACGGCGCTGGCGCTTGAGCCGGGCTGAGAAGTCGGTGCCGCGCTGATCGACCACCAGCCCCCATTTGGTCGGCCTGACCCGCTTCCACAGATTGACCCACTCCAGCCGGCCCTCGCGCTCCAGCACGATCAGAGCGTCAAGCCGGGGCAGGTCCGCAAACAGGGGAGCCGAGGTCCGTGACCCGACGACAGTGAAGCTGGCCTGGGGCACTTCGTCGATCAGGTGCGCGAGCACGCCCGAGGACATGACCGCCGTTTCAGGGTCGGCCTCGGCGATATACAGAATCGGAAAGCGCACACTCATTACCGGGGAGCATAGCGCGTTTCCGCCGCCCGTGGCGCACGCCGATGCAACGGCTATATGCAGGGCATGACTAAGATCGCCCGCCTGGAGAGCCGCGCCCTGATCCGTGTTTCAGGGCCGGACGCCCGGCCCTTCCTTCACAACCTCCTGACCCAGGATGTTGAGGGATTGGGCGAAGCCGAGCTTCGCTACGGGGCTCTGCTCTCCGCGCCGGGGCGCCTGCTGTTTGAGCTGTTCGTGTGGGCCGAGGCCGGGGCGGTGGTGCTGGACGTCCTGGCCGCGCGCCGTGAGGCCCTCATCCAGCGGTTATCGATGTACAGGCTGCGGGCCAGGGTCGAGATCACGGGTGACAGCCGCCCGGTCCTGGCCGGCTGGCCCGAGAGACCTCCGCCGGGATTCCAGCCCGATCCGCGTCTTGCGGGACTGGGATGGCGAGGCCTCGGGGAAGGCGGTTCGACCGCGGACGAGGCGACTTGGCGCGCCCATGAACTCGACAATGGGGTCCCCGGCGCCGACGACATGGCCTGGGACAAGGATTATCCGATCGAGGCGAACCTCGACCTGCTGAACGGCATCGACTTCGCCAAGGGCTGTTTCATCGGTCAGGAGACCACCTCGCGCATGAAGCGGCGCGGCGCGATCCGGAATCGCATGATGCCGGTCAGCCTCGACGGCCCGCCGCCCGCGTTCGGATCAGAAGTGCTCCTCGACGGCGATCGCCGCGCCGGCGAAATGCGCGGCGGACTCGACGGTCTCGGCATGGCTCTTCTGCGCCTGGACCGGCTAAACGGCGGCTTGACCGTCGAGGGTCGACCGATACGCTCACGACAACCCGCATGGATGGCGCGGTGACCCGGTGACAGCGCCCGCCCACGTCTTCGACGATGCACGCGCCTTGACGCGGACCTCGCGTGCCGAGGCGCTAGGAGGCCGGCGCGTAGCCTCCAGACCCCACCCCGACCCGGTCGGGCGATGAGCAGGATCGATGAGCATGACTGAAGGCAAGCCGGCCCCAGCCTTTGACCTGCCGACCGAAGGCGAGGGTCAGATCTCTCTGGCCGGGCTCCGTGGGCAGGCCGTGGTGCTCTACTTCTATCCCAAGGCCGATACCCCGGGCTGCACCACGGAAGGGCTGGACTTCTCGGCGCGGATGACGGCGTTCGAGGCGATCGAGACCGTGGTGGTGGGGGTGTCCCGCGACCCCGTGCGCAAGCTCGACCGGTTCAAGGCCAAGCATGATCTGAAGGTGACCCTGGCCTCTGACGAGGAAGGCGCGGCCTGTGAGGCGTATGGTGTCTGGGTCGAAAAAAGCCTGTACGGCCGACAGTATATGGGAGTGGAACGGGCCACCTTTCTGATCGACCGCGAAGGCATCATCCGGCAGGTCTGGCGCAAGGTCAAAGTCAAGGACCATGCCGACGAGGTGCTCACGGCGGCTCGGTCGCTGCCTGGTCGCTGACCGCCGATCGCACCGGATGCTTGCGTGATAGGCGTCGGCGGGCCTAACTGCGGGCCGAGGGGGCGCTGGACGGCATCTGACCGAGCGCCGTGCGAGACGAAAGGCCTGACCATGTTCAACAAGAAGCCCGAAGGCTATGGCGATCCCCGGTCTCCCGGCGGGACCCCAAGCGGCCAGTCCAGCGGTCTGGGCATTCCCCCCGCACCCGAAGACCGTTCCGCGCCACGCGCAGATGGGCGCCCGGAACAACGACTCGAAACGCAGCGTCAGGCGCCGCGCTCGACCAATCTGTCGACCCTGTCAGGCGGGGTGAACTATGAGGGCAACATCTCGGGCGGTGGCGATCTGCAGATCGACGGTCACCTGAAGGGTGATGTCAAGGTCAACCGCCTGATCATCGGCGAGACCGGCTCGGTCGAGGGATCCGTCGCGGCCGAGACCGTGGAAGTGCGTGGGCGGGTGTCGGGCTCCGTGGCCGGCAAGACCGTCAAGCTGTACGCCAGCGCCCATGTGGACGGAGACATCACCCAGGAACAACTGCAGATCGACCAGGGCGCCTGGTTCCAGGGTCGCTGCCAGAAGGCCAAGACCGCGCCGGTCGATCGATATCAGCCCCAGCCGATGACCGACAAGGCCGACAAGGCCGCCCTGGGCGCGGACAAGCCGGCTCCGGCGACGGTTAAGGCCTGATCGCTTCCCTCTGCCACAGGGGGAGGGCTTGAGCGCGCCATCCCTGAGCCGATCGTCCTCCGCTAGAGGGTGAGGGGTTCAGGGCTGCCTCATTGGGCGCCATGACCCTCATCCGAGTCGGTTCGCGGCCCACCTTCTCTCGCCGGGAGAAGGATTCAGCCGTCCGCAGTCTCGCCGCGCTTGTCACCGACACGGGCGGCGAGAGCGGCGCCCATGAAGGCGTCGAGGTCCCCGTTGAGCACACCGTCGGTGTCCGAGGTTTCGACGTTGGTGCGCAGGTCCTTCACCATCTGATACGGCTGCAGGACATAGCTGCGGATCTGGTGGCCCCAGCCGATGTCGGTCTTGGCGTCGGCCAGGGCTTGGGAGGCGGCCTCGCGCTTCTGGAGCTCCAGTTCGTACAGGCGCGCGCGCAGCATCTTCCAGGCCTGCTCGCGGTTCTGGTGTTGGGAGCGGCCGGCCTGGCAGGCGACCACGGTGTTGGTGGGCACGTGGGTCAGGCGCACGGCCGAATCCGTCTTGTTGACGTGCTGGCCGCCGGCGCCGGAGGCGCGGTAGGTGTCGGTGCGGACGTCGGCCGGGTTGATGTCGATGTCGATGGTGTCGTCCACCACCGGCGACACCCCCACCGAGGCGAAGGAGGTGTGCCTCTTGGCCGCCGCGTCATAGGGGCTGATTCGGACCAGGCGGTGCACGCCCGATTCCGATTTCAGCCAGCCATAGGCGTTGGGGCCTGAGACCTGGATGGTCGCGGACTTGATGCCGGCCTGGTCGCCGTCAGTCTCCTCCTGGACCTCGACCGCATAGCCGCGCGCCTTGGCCCAGCGGCTGTACATGCGCAGCAGCATGCCCGCCCAGTCGCAGCTCTCGGTGCCCCCGGCGCCTGAGTTGACCTCCAAATAGGCGTCGTTGGCGTCGGCCTCTCCGGACAGCAGGGCCTCCAGCTCGGCTCGGGCGGCCCGCTCCTTGATGGCCTTCAGCTGGGCGCGGGCGTCCTCGAGGGTCGCCTCATCGCCTTCCTCATCGGCCATGTCGGCCAGGAGGACGGCGTCCTCCAGCCCCTGCTCCATCGCCTTTACCGCGTCGATCTGGCTCTCCAGGCGGGCACGGTCGCGGCTGACGGCCTGGGCCTGGTCGGGATCATCCCAAAGGGTCGGGTCCTCGACCCGGGCGTTCAGCTCATCGAGCTTTCGGACGGCGACATCCCAGTCAAAGACGCCTCCTGAGCAGAGCGACGCTCTGCTCGATGTCGGCCTTCATGGCCTCGACATCCGGTCTCATCGCAATCTCCGATGGAATGAGAGCGGCGCGCCAGGACGGCGCGCCGCGATGAGAGCCTAGGTAGAGAGGCGCGCGCTTCGGCTCAAGACCTTGCGCCGCGAGTCCTACAATCCAGCCCCCGGCCTTGGCCGGCGAGGCCGAGCGGGTTGTGCTGTCTCAGTAGAGCCCGCTCAGGTCCTCGGCCGGAGCCTGGGGCGCAGGGGGCGTGGGCGCAGGGGCGGTCGGCGGCGGAATGGTCCCGGTGGGACCGCCCTGCTCCGCTTCGCGGCGAAGCACCTCGTTGTAGCTGACCGGACCGGCCTCCACCACGATGGGCGTCTCGCGCTCGACGATGCGGCGCTCGGTGCCGGGACGGAACGCTTCCTCAATGCCGTTGACGGTTCGGAAGACGGCGTTGTCGGGCCGCGCGAAAGGCCGGGCCGGGCGCTTTTCCAGGGCTGTCTGCATGAAATCGATAAAGACCGGCACGGCCGAGGTCGAGCCCGTCTCTCCACGGCCAAGGGGGCGATTGTCGTCGAAACCGATGAAGACGCCGACCACGATATCGGCCGAATAGCCCACGAACCACGCCGAGCGGTATTCGTTGGTCGTGCCGGTCTTGCCGGCGATATGGTTCCCCAGGCTCCGGGCCCGGGCTGCGGTTCCGCGCTGGACCACACCCTCCAGCATGGAGGTGATCTGATAGGCCGTGATCGGGTCGATGATCTGCTCGCCACGCGGCTGGAGCATCGGAGAGGCCGAGCCGTCGAAGCCCCGGCGGCAATTCCGGCAGGTGCGACTGTCGGCCCGGTGAACGGTGCGGCCGTTCCGGTCCTGAACCATCTCGATCAGATAGGGATCGACGCGCCGGCCGCCGTTGGCGAAGGCGGCGTAGGCGGCGGTGATCCGATAGGGCGTGGTCTCTCCCGCCCCCAGCGACATCGACAGATTGGGCGTCATGCTCTCGACCACGCCGAAGCGTTCGGCGTCGCGCGCCACGTTGCGCATGCCGATCTGCTGAGCCAGGCGTACGGTCATGGCGTTGCGCGACAGCTCCAACCCCCGGCGGAGGGTCTGGGGGCCGTAGAAGCGTCGGTCGTAGTTCTGAGGCGCCCAGCGCCCGCCCCCCGCGCCGCCGGGAAAGCTGATGGGGCCATCCACGACGACGGAGACCGGCGTGAAATCGCCCTCCAGCGCCGTGGCGTAGACGAAGGGCTTGAATGCCGAGCCTGGCTGGCGTTCAGCCTGGGTGGCGCGGTTGAAGCTGGACAGGGCGTAGGAATAACCCCCGACCATGGCCAGGACCCGGCCCGACTGCGGCTCTATGGCCACCAGGGCGCCGTTCACCGCGGGCACCTGTTTGAGCGCGAACTGGGAACCCGAATCGCTGGGCTCGACGAAGACCAGATCGCCGCGGTTGAGACCGCGTCCGGCGCGAGCCCAGGCGACATCGGCCGACAGCAGGGTTCCCGTGCGGTCGTCGACGGTGCGGATGCGGACGGTAGAGCCTTCCACGCTTTCGACGGCGGCGGCGCGCCATTCGCGGCGCTCGGGCGGAGTGGCGCGTTGACGAGCGCGGTCCTGCCAGCCGTCGGCGAATTCGGTCGCGCCCCAGGCGCCGCGCCAGCCATGGCGGCGGTCATAGCCTTCCAGCCCGGCCATCAGCGCCGTCCGGGCCGCCGTCTGGAGCTCTACGTCCAGGGTGGTGCGCATATAGAAGCCGCCGGCGTTGATGTCCTGGCCGAACAGGCCCAGCGCCCGGCGGCGGGCCTCCTCGACGAAGAAGTCGGCGTCTTCGTATTGGGCGCGGCGGGGCGCGTCCTGGGTGACCAGGGGCTTGGCGCGGGCGGCGGCCAGATCGGCGTCCGATAGCCAGCCGCCGCGGTTCATCTGACCCAGCACCCAGTTCCGGCGCTCGGTGGCCGCCTCGGGCCGGCGCCGGGGGTGATAGTTGGTCGGGCCCTTGGGCAGGGCGGCGAGAAAGGCGGCCTCCTCAGGCGCAAGCTGCTCCAGCGACTTGCCAAAATAGTTGAAGGCGGCCGAGGCCACGCCGTAGGAGCGGTAGCCGAGAAAGATCTCGTTCAGATAGAGCTCGAGGATCTGCTCCTTGGACAAGGTCGCCTCCAGCCGGCTGGCGAGAATGGCTTCCTTGAGCTTGCGGCCGACGGTGGTCTCGTTGGTCAGCAGGACATTCTTGGCCACCTGCTGGGTGATGGTCGAGCCCCCCTCCAGGCGCCGGCCGCTGACCAAGTTGAAGACGTTCTTGAACATGGCTCGACCGAGCCCCCCGACGTCGATGCCGCCGTGGTTGAAGAAGTTCCTGTCTTCGGACGCCAGGAAGGCGTGAATCACGGGTTGAGGCAATTCGTCATAGGGCACGTAGATGCGGCGTTCCTGAGAGTATTCGCCGATCAGGGTGCCATCGCCGGCATAGACCCGCGTGGCCGTCGCCGGACGATAGTCGGCGAGGTCGGTCGCATCGGGCAGGTCATGAAACAGCCAGGCGGCGTAAACGGCGGCGATCACGCCCAGGACGGCGATCCCGGCCAGGATCGCCATGGCCGCCGCCACGAACCAGCGCTCGCCGATCGCCTTCACGCCACGCTCCGCACTCGCGCCCCCGCGCCACCCCGACAGATCATCGCTTTAGCCCGCGTCGGGGGGCGCTGGAAAGGGCGTTCGGTTGACCCGCCGGACGCGCCGGCCGAAAGCGCAGACAGATTGATCAGGAATGCGCCATGGACGTCGTCATCTATCACAATCCACGCTGCGGAACCTCGCGCCTGGCCCTGGCCCTGATCCGAGAGGCGGGCATCGAGCCCCGGGTGGCGGCCTATCTGACCGCGCCGCCCGACCGAGAAGAACTGGGCGACCTGGCCGTGCGGGCCGAAGGCGGAGCGCGCGAACTGCTGCGGGCCAAGGAGCCCCTGGCGGCCGAGCTGGGCCTGACGAGCGGCGGGGTCTCGGACGAGGTGATCCTGGACGCCATCGCGGCGCACCCGATCCTGCTGAACCGGCCGGTGGTGGCGACGGCGACGCGGGTGAAGGCGTGCCGGCCGGCGGAGACGGTGCTGGCGGTGCTGGGGTGAGCGGGCGGCGTGGCTGTCGTGAAGAGTGATTAGTGAGTGGTGAGCGCTGCGTCGTCAGCACCCAAGCGCCGTCATCGTCGGACTCGATCCGACGATCCAGCTGCGCGGTCGGATGGTTCGGAGGGGCTGGATGCTCGGGTCGAGCCCGAGCATGACGCCCTTCGGTAGCCGCCGGTTTCACGGCGGGCCGCGTTTTCGGGCGAGGGCGGCCTGGCGGCGGCGGTCGGCGCGGGTTTGCGGAAAAACAGAGTCCAGTGTGTCCAGTTCGTCCAGTTCGGGGGCGTTCGAGGAGGCCGGGACGCGGTCGGTCCTGGCGGCGGCGAGGACGGCTTTCGCCTGGGTCTGGATGGCGCGGGCGACGCGCGTGGCCTCGTCGAGACGCTCGGCGCTGTCCTGG
>CAZITK010000073.1:0-8358 GCA_964542145.1 uncultured Brevundimonas sp. | reverse complement strand
GCGGCTACGGCCCCATCGGCCTGGCGATCGCCCTGGCCGGACTGTTCGCGGCGGAAGATGTGTTCGCGGCGGGGATCGCGGCGGGGGCCCTGTCGGTGGATGCGCTGAAGGGCTCCGACGCGCCGTTCGACGCCCGCATCCACGCTCTCCGAGGCCAGCCCGGACAGATCGCGGTGGCGGAGCGGCTACGCGGGCTGATGGCCGGTTCGGCCATTCGCGACAGTCACCGCGAGGACTGCGCCAAGGTCCAGGATCCCTATTCGCTGCGGTGTCAGCCGCAGGTGATGGGCGCGATCCTGGACGTGCTGCGCAACGCCGCGGCGACGCTGGAGCGCGAGGCCAATGCGGTCACCGACAATCCCCTGGTGTTTCTCGATGACGGCGAGGTGGTCTCCGGCGGTAATTTCCACGCCGAGCCAGTAGCCTTTGCGGCGGATCAGATCGCCACGGCGCTATGCGAGATCGGGAATATATCCGAACGGCGCACGGCCATCCTGGTCGATCCCAAGATGAGCGACCTGCCGGCCTTCCTGGTACGCGAGTCCGGCCTCAACTCGGGCTTCATGATCGCCCAGGTCACCGCCGCCGCCCTGGTCGCCGAGAATCGGATGCTGAGCCATCCGTGCGTTGTCGACACCGTCCCGACCAGCGCCAATCAGGAAGACCACGTCTCCATGGCGACCCACGGCGCGCGACGCCTGCTGGACATGGCCGAGAACACGG
This sequence comes from uncultured Brevundimonas sp., assembly GCA_964542145.1. GTDB lineage: Bacteria > Pseudomonadota > Alphaproteobacteria > Caulobacterales > Caulobacteraceae > Brevundimonas. Next base: position 7,635 of record CAZITK010000073.1, on the reverse strand, counting down.
CGACGGTGGTGGGGATCGAGCTGCTGGCGGCAGCGCAGGGTCTGGAGTTCCACAGGCCGCTGAAAAGCTCGCCGGGACTGGAGCGCGCGTTCGCCATCGTGCGCGAGGCGGCGGCGCCTTATGCATCGGACCACTATTTCGCGCCGGACATCGAACGGGCGACGTATGGTGTGAGAGCAGGGCGCTATCGGCCCTTCGCCGGCGACCTGCTGCCTTCAAGGCCGGCCGGCGCGACCTGATCTCGCCATCAGTCCCTGGTCTCTACCGTCAGCACATAATCGCCTTCGCCTCCGGCCATGAGGGCGGCGGCGCGAATCACGTAATCGCCGGCCTCGTCGATGGTGATGTCGATCCTGGAGTGGGTGTCGCCCAGGCCATCGTCGTCGCTGGCGGTGGGCGAGAAATCGCCGGCCAGGCCGCGACCGATGGCCAGGAAGGCGTCAAAGGCGTTGGACACCAGAGTCAGGCGCAGCTTCTGTCCGGCCTCGACTCGGATCTCGTAGTCGTCGTAGGGCGCGCGAAAATCGTTGAGGGCGGACTCATCATCCAGCGTGCCGCGCACCGTGGCGCCGACCAGGATGCTGCCGGGCTGCGGCGGAGGGCCGAGGTCAAGCAATTCCAACGAAAAGAGCCCTGCGCTTCCAGCCGAGGACAAGGGTGACGCGCGCAGGATGTAGTCGCCGGTCGATGGAAAGGTGAAGTCCAGCCGCGAGTCCGTGCCTTCGCCCAGACCGTCATCGTCGCTGGCTATGGGCATGAAGCTCTCCCCGTCTTCGCCGAGCTCCAGATAGGTATCGAAGTCGCCCGACCGCATGATGGCGCGCATGCGGCGCCCCTCAACGCCGGCAATGCGATAGGCGACGAACCGCCGCCCCATGTCGCCCGTGGCGGCGGTGTCGCCGATCTCACCCTGAACCACGCCGGAGGCCGGCGACAGAGACGCGGGCTCGGGGTCGGGCGCGATCTCCTCGACACTCAGGCGATAGACGCCGAGCGCGTCGGAGGACAGGCCGCGGGCGTGGATCACCCAGTCCCCGGCGCGATCGGCGGTCAGGGTCAGGCGCGAGTTTAACCCCTCGCCCAGGCCGTCGTCATCCTCGACGACATCAGCGAGCGCGCCGCCTTCATCGCGGCCCACGGTCAAAAAGGTGTCAAAGTCGTCGCTGCGCAGGATGATAGCCACTCTCTGGCCTTCGGCGAGACGAAGACGCCACGGATCGCGGCGGACCCCATCGTCGCCCCGTTGGGCCTCTCGGGCCAATTCGCCAGTCCGGGTTTCGCCCACCGCGATGGCGCGGGCGGGCGGCGCGTGCGGGGCCTCCTCGACCGCCAGCCGATAGGGGCCCTCGGACGGCCGGAAGCTGGTGGCGCGAATGATGTAGTCGCCTTCGGCGGGCGCGGTGAACGTGAGTCGGGAGTTGGTCCCGTCGGCGCCGTCATCATTGTAAGCCAGGACCTCGAACGCTTCGCCCTGGCCGCGACCGATCTGAAGATAGGCGTCGAAATCTTCCGACGTCAGGGTGAGATAAACCCGCTGGCCGTCGTCCAAGCGAAGCCGCCAGACCTCATAGCTCCGATCCTGATCATCGACCGGATCGCGCGCGCCGAGCGCACCGCCGACCTCGTCGCCGATCCGAACCTGGCGCGGACGGGGCTCACGAGGAGTGGCTGGCAAGGAGCCGACGCTGAGAGCAAGCGACCCGGCGCGGCTCTGGCCGATCGTGATGACTTCCTGGGCCGGGGAGGGCGTGGCGGCGAGGAGGGCGCCTACAAACGCTGCGATGACGGACGAACGGCGCATGGCGACTCTCGGAAGCTTCGCGGCCAGCATAGACGCCGGAACGAGGCGACTGTAAATCGCCGCGATCCTCTCGCATCCCTTCCGCCAGGAGCGCCCATGACGGCCGAGATTATCGACGGCAAGGCCTTCGCGGCCCGGCTGACCGCGCGGGTGAAGGCGGCTTCGGAACGGCTCCGCGCCGAGCATGGCCTCCGGCCGGGCCTGGCCGTGGTCATCGTCGGCCATGATCCGGCGAGCCAGATTTACGTCAGGAACAAGGGCGAGCAGACCCGGGCCGCCGGCATGCGCTCGGACACCCATCGTCTCGCCGCCGACACCACCGAGGGCCAGTTGGCAGCCCTGATCGCCGCGCTGAACGGCGATCCGGGAATTCACGGCATCCTGGTGCAGCTACCCCTGCCTGACCACATCGACAGTTCAGCCATCCTGGGCGCAATCGACCCTGACAAGGACGTCGATGGTTTCCACGTGGTGAACGCCGGGCGACTGGCGGTCGGCCTGCCAAGTCTGGCGCCGTGCACGCCCCTGGGCTGTTTGATGATGCTCAAGGACACGCTTGGCGAGCTGGCGGGAATGAACGCGGTGGTGATCGGCCGGTCGAACATCGTCGGCAAGCCCATGGCCCAGCTGCTGCTGGCCGAGAGCTGCACCGTCACCATCGCCCATTCGCGCACCCGCGACCTGCCCGCGCTGGCCCGAACGGCCGACATCCTGGTGGCCGCCGTGGGCCGGCCTGAGTTTGTGCGGGGCGACTGGATCAAGCCCGGGGCGACGGTCATCGATGTCGGCATAAACCGCGTACCCTCCCTGGATCCGGCCAAGGCCGCCGAGGGCAAGACCCGCGTGGTCGGCGACGTGGCCTTCGCCGAGGCGGCCAGGGTGGCGGGACGGATCACGCCGGTTCCGGGCGGCGTGGGGCCGATGACCATCGCCTGTCTCCTGATGAATACCTTCACCGCCGCCTGTCGATCCGCAGGTCTGCAGCCGGTGCTGGGCGACTGAAACGCCATTGACGCCACAGGGAGTCCGGTCGAGATGACCCTTCGCTGGAGGACCGTCGATGCGCCTGTCTCGTCCCGTCGCCGTGATCGTGGCCCTGTCCGGGGCCACACTGGCCGGCTGCGGGTACAACACCATTCCGGCAAATGAGGACCGGGCGCGCGCCGAGTGGGCCAATGTCCAGAACCAGTATCAGCGCCGGGCCGATCTGGCGTCCAATCTGGTGCGGGCTGTGGAGGCGGCGGCCGCCTCGGAACGCGGCATCCTGACCGAGGTGATCGAGGCGCACACCCGGGCCTCCGCCATCGCTGTGATGCCGGAAACCCTGAATGATCCGGCCGCCTTCCAGCAGTATCAGGAAGCTCAGACCCAACTGAGCCAGGCCTTGTCGCGGCTGTTGCTGGTGGTCGAGCGTTTTCCTCAGATCCTGTCGAATCACAACTTTCTGACGCTTCAGGCCCAGTTGGAGGGCAGGGCTCAGGGCATCGCCGTGGCGCGGCGCGCCTACAACGAGGCGGCGCGGGCGCATAACAGGGCGCTGCGCACCTTTCCCACAGTGATCTGGTCCAACACACTGCATTCGGGGGCGGCGCCCCTGCCTGAGTTCACCGCTGTCGCCGAAGCCCACGCCGCGCCGCCGGTGGACCTCAGCGTTGGCAAAGCCGATCCAACGACCGCGCCAGGGCCGGCCCCGACTCCGCCCGGCGACGTAGGTTCAGGCGCTGCTGGAGCTTGAGACCTACGACCAGTTGGCGCTGGACACCCTGGAGCACCTCAGGGCCACGGTGGTGACAACCTCGCAGAGGCGTCGGGCTGCTGTGCGGCGAGGTGATGGCGCGCCAATTCCGCTTGGCGCGGCCAATTCCGACGAACTGGCGAACACGCTGGTCGGACTGTAGAACCTCGCCCGGAAACCGCCGCGCTTGCGCGAGAAGACAGCCGGAGCTCATGGCCCGAATCCTGACCTATAACGTTCACCGGTGCCTCGGCGTCGATCGTCGACTCGATGTCGCGCGCATCGCGGCGGTGATCGCCGAGCACGAGCCCGACATCGTATGCCTGCAAGAGCTTGACGTCGGTCGGGCGCGCTCGGGCGGAGTCGACCAGGCGCGCGAGATCGCCCAGCGCCTGGCCATGAACGTGCATTTTCATCCTGCCATGCGGGTCGAGACAGAGGAGTACGGCGACGCCGTCCTGACCCACCGGCCCGAGCGACTGATACGGGCCGCCGGCTTGCCGACTTTGCCGCGAATGCGAGGCCTAGAACCGCGTGGCGCGTTGTGGACGGCCATCGACATAGACGGGACGGAACTACAGGTGATCAACACCCATCTCGGTCTCATTCCTCGCGAACAGCGGCTGCAGGTGCGCGCCCTGATGAGCGAGTCCTGGCTGGGCCATGACGCGTGCCGAGGGCCCATCATCCTGGCCGGCGATTTCAATTGCACTTCTCTGACCCGCCCCTATGCGGCTCTTACCAGCCCCCTGGACGACGCCCAGCGCCGGCTCAGGTTGAAGCCCTCGGTCAAGACCTTCCCATCCAGCTTTCCCGCCATCCGCATCGACCACTTCTTCGTGAGTGCGGAGGTGACGCCGACCCGCATATTCGCGCCGCTGTCGCCCCTGGCTCGGGCGGCGTCCGATCATCTGCCGCTGGTGATGGATTTCTCGCTGGCCTGAGGCAGAACCTGGAGGCGACGACGACGCTTCCAAGGTCGGAAATCGTCGTCCGGAGAGTTGGGATCGCCCAGCTGCCATTCGGCGATCATGCGTTCAAACCGCGAGGCGCCCTTGGTTCCCAGCTGAAGCATGCGTTTCTGGCCATAGGTGAGGATAGCCTGGCCGACGCTGGGGCACAGGGCTTCGCAGGCGGCGTAGGTGGCGGTATCGACGCCCAGGAAGTGACCGATCAGCCGATGGCGGAAGGCGCGGATCGTCTCTTCGGCAGCCGGGCCGGGCGCGGCGGCCACATCGCACTCACTATCGTAGCCGAAGGAGCGGTTGTTCAGGTTCGACGAGCCGACGCGGATCAGCTGGTCGTCGATGATGCTGACCTTGGAATGGACAATGATCCGACCGCCCTCCTCGGTAACAGGAGCCCAGGCGCTCAGGCGATTGTGATGATCGACTTGCTCCAGAGCATGGAGGATCTCGGCGCGGGCCGTATCCATGGTCATCTGGTCGAACCAACTGGGCGCGCGAAGAGTGGTGACGATGACAACCTCGGGACCCTCAGGCTCGGCCAGGCGCTGGGCCAGGGCCGCGGCGATGCGGGGCGAGGTGACGTACTGATTCTCGAGATAGATCAGGCGTTTCGCCCGGGCGATATGATCCAAGTGCATGGCGATGGATTCGGCCGCCCCATGCCGCCGTCCCCACTTTGGCAGGGTGCGCGCGATCCCAACGGGGACGTTGGCCAGCATGGGCGCGACCGACTCCGGCCAAGGATCGCCGTCGGCCTTCACGGGGCGGACCCGCTCGCCGGTGGCGCGATACCAACGGATGCGGGCCAGGTCGCCAAGAGCCTGGGCCGCCGGACCGTCCATGACCGCCATCACCTCGTGCCGTGGAGAGCAGATCAGGCCCGACGGCAGGCAACGACGCGGATCGCCGTCCAGATGGTCTTCGGAATCCCAGCGATCCACCGAGATGTCGCCCCCCCCGGTGAAGGCCAGTTTGTCGTCGATCACCACCACCTTCTGATGATGACAGGCGCCCAGGGGTCCAGGCCGATCGAGGCGAAAATCAGCGATGCGTCGGCGAAACCAGCGCTGGGCGCGTTGGGGGAAAAAGCCTTGTGACGCCGCGATCAACAGCGGCGAGCGCCAGATCAGCATACGGACATCCAGATCGGGATTGTCCTTGATCATGCGGCGCAGACGATGGCCGATTTCGGCCTGGCGGTCACCGATGCGGGTTTCGGGATTCAGTCGGGTGCGAGGATCGAACTGCCAGCCAAGGATGATGATGGACTTCCGGGCCTTGGCCAAGGCCTCGCTCAGAGCCTCGAAATAGGCCGCGTTCTCCATGATCGGCGCGAAGCGCCGGGCTTCGGCAATCCGCCAGGCGTTACGGCCCGGGATCAGCCAGCGGCCGTCATCGCCCGCTTCGCCAAGCGCGGTGTGATCCCTTGTCCGCCGATCGTCCAAGCACGCCCTCCATCTGACCGGCCCGACAATGGCACAGATTACTGAAGCTTCATCACGGCTGGATTGCCGAAGAGCCGAGATATCGTCATAATGCGTGACATCGTGGGAGGATCGTTCGGTGCTGCAGGCGCTGCTGGAAATGCTGATCGGCTTGGTGGCCCTGATCGCCGCCGCCGCGCTGTCGCAATTCGGCGTTGACCTGAACCTGCCGCAGTCCGATCGTCGCGAGGTCCAGCGTGTCACCGATTGTGGAGAGGCCCCAGCGGCTCCGGTCGCGACGATGATCGCATCGCGCCCACGCGATTGCTGAACAAGAGCAAATCGCGAAAGCGGCTTCTATCCCGCGAGATCAGGCACTAGGGTCCGCTCCTCCGGCCGGGGGCCCGTGGTCCATGCTCCGGCGCGTAACGGGTGTCCTTGATGAGCGTTCGCCGACCGCCGCTGGTTCTGACCGATCCCGAGCCGCCCGTTTCGACCCCGAATTCCGACGTCAAACTGAATGACGGCGCGACCCAAGCCGAGGCCAGGGCCGAGGCCGAACTGGTTCGACAGCCTGCGCCTGACAGACCCATGTCCGAGCGCCGCCGCCGCCGCCTGGCCGAAGAAGCTCGCATTGCCGCCGAAGCGGAGGCCGCCGAGCGCGAGCGCGCCGCCAAGGAGGCCGAGGAGTTGGCTCAATTTCGCATGGCCGGCGAAGACGACGGCCTGCCGGTCCCGCTCTCCGCGCGGGCGCCGGTCGTGGCGACCCCCACCCGGGAGGAGCGGGGACGGGGCTCGGCGTATCTGATCGCCGCCCTGGCGCTTTTGCTGTGGATCGGGGGGCTGGCAGCCTGGCTTGCCTATGAGATCGGCATGGGCGGAACGATGGACCCCTTGCGCATCGCGGTCTTCGCCTTGGTCGCGCTGGCTCCGGCGGGTCTGGCGCTGCTCCTGGCCCATACGGCGCGGCAGGGTGGGCGGCTGCTGGATGAGGCGAGGCGCACGCGCGGCATGGCTGACGCCCTCGCCGGACCGGCTCTCCTGGCCGCGCGCGAGACAGGGCAGGTGGTCACGGCGTTGCGCGACGACATCGACCGCGCCGGAGTGGCGGCGGAAAAGGCTCGCGCGGAACTTGCCGCCCTGCGCACGGCGTTGATTGAGGAGAGCCGCCGACTCAATGAGGCGGCCGAGGCCGCCGCCAAGACCGCCCGATCGATCAATGAGTCCATGGGCGCGGCGCGGAGCCAGCTGGAAGCCACGAGCCAGGCGCTGTCGGCCCAGGGGACCGGCGTCGTCGAAGCTGTAGACCGGCAGTCGCGCATGGTCGCCGACGCCTCGGACCTGGCCAACGCCCAACTGAGGGAGTCCGAGGCCGCCCTGGCCGCTCGCGCGGCGGACCTGGCCGCCGCCGCCCAGGAGGCCCAGGAGGCGGCCCGCCTGGCCGCCGACGATCTGGCTCGCCAGACCCTTCGGCTGGAAACGGCTGGAACGGGCGTGGCCGAGCAGATCCACGCAGTGGAGGAAGGACTGGGCCAGCAGCGCGCCGCCCTGGTCACCGCCGCCTATCAGCTTCGCACGGATCAGGAAGATTTCTCGGCCCAGATAGAGAGCCAGCGCGCTCAGCTGATCGAACAGCTCTCAGCGGCCCGCAGCGCCGGCGCCGACCTGGACGACACGGTGAGGACGTCCGGTGATTCACTGCGCGAA
>CAZITK010000072.1:0-8531 GCA_964542145.1 uncultured Brevundimonas sp. | reverse complement strand
TAGGTCGAGAACACCTGCTGCACCTGGTCCGGCGCCTGGGCCGCCGCCCCCATCATGGCGAAGGTGGCTCCTTCCAGCGCCTGATAACCCGCGCCGGAGCGGTCCTGGATCATCATCTCGAAGCCGCTGCCGGCGCCCAGTCCCTGGACGGCCGGCGGGGCGATGACGAAGATCTGCGCCTCCTCAATGCCGGCGGTGGCGCCGGTGATGGCTCCTGCCAGGGAGGCGGCCGTTGTCTCGACTGTCTTGCGTTGGTCGTGGTCGTCCAGATTGATGAACAGAGTCGCGGCGTTGGAGCCGAACGAGAAGCTGGTCCCGTCCAGGCCGGCGAAGGCCACGGTTCCGTTCACGCCTTCGGTCTGGCTGATGATCTCGCGGGCGCGGTGCATGACGGCCTCGGTGCGATCAAGCGAGGAGCCCGGTGGAAGCTGGATCACGCCGATCAGCGCGCCCTGGTCCTGGTCCGGGATGAAGCCGGTCGGCGTGTCGATCAGGCGCCAGCCCGTGAGGGCGAGCAGACCCGCATAGATCACCAGCATGATCGTCGCCATGCGCACCATGCGGCTCGTGAGCCGGCCATAGCGGTCCGACAGCCAGTCAAAGCCCTGATTGAACTTCCGACCGGCCCAGCCCAAACGATAGGCCGCTTCGCCCAGGGGGCCCTTCCTGCGCTCGCCCGTGTGCTCCTTGTGGGGCTTGAGCAGAAGGGCGGCCAGAGCCGGCGACAGCGTAAGCGAGGTCAGCAGTGAGACCGCCGATGCCGTGGCGATCACCACCGCGAACTCGCGATAGAAGATGCCTGGAATTCCCGGCACGAAGGCGGTCGGGATGAATACCGAGACCAGCACCAGGCCGATGGCGATCAGGGCCCCCGAAACCTCCTGCATGGAGCGGTGCGCCGCCTCCCTGGGCGTCAGGCCCTCGCGGATGTTCCGCTCCACGTTTTCGACCACGACGATGGCGTCATCCACCACGATGCCGACGGCCAGCACCAGGGCGAACAGGCTGAGCGAGTTGATCGAGAATCCGAGCGCCAGCTGGACCGCGAAGGTGGCGACCAGGGAGACGGGGATGGCGATGATGGGACTGATCGCCGCGCGCCAGGTCTGGAGGAAGACGACCACCACCAAAACCACCAGGAAGATGGCTTCGATCAGCGTGTGCTGCACTGCGCTGACCGAGGCGGCCACGAATTCGGTGGGATTGTAGGGCACGGAGATGGCCATGCCCTGGGGCAGCTCGGGCTCGACCAGGGCGATCTCGTCCAGCACGCGCCCGGCCGTGCCCAGGGCGTTGGCGCCCGGCTGCTGGATGACGGCGATGCCGACGCCGCGCCGGCCGTCGAAATAGCCGTTGATGCCATAGTCCTGGGCGCCGAGTTCGACCCGCGCCACGTCGCGCACACGGGTGACGCGGCCCTCGGCGTCGGTGCGGATCACCACATCGGCGAATTGCTCGGGCGTATCCAGCCGGCCCTGGACCTGGACCGGCAGCTGGAAGGCGGCGGCGTTGGTGGAAAAGGGCGGCTGGCCAATGGCGCCGGCGGCGGCCTGGACGTTCTGGGCTCTCAGCGCATTGACGATATCCGGTCCGGTCAGGCCGCGCGCGGCGGCCTTGGCCGGATCGATCCAGATGCGCATCGAATAGTTGCCGCCCCCGAACACCTGGACGTTGCCGACGCCCTCCAGGCGCAGGATCCGGTCCCGCAGCTGGGAGTTGGCGAAGTTGCCGACATAATCGTTGTCCAGCGACCCGTCGGGCGAGGTCAGCCCGATGATCATCAGAAAGCCGGTTTCCTGCTTGTTCACCGTCACGCCGATCTGGCGCACCTGCTCGGGCAGGCGCGGTTCGGCCAGGGCGACGCGGTTCTGGACCAGCACCTGGGCCGCATCCAGGTCCGTGCCCGGCTGGAAGGTGACGGTGATCCCCACCGTGCCGTCCGAGGTCGAGGACGAGGACAGATAGAGCATGCCCTCGACGCCGTTCACCTCCTGCTCGATGGGGGCGGCCACGGTCTCCGCCACGGTCTCCGCCGATGCGCCGGGATAGGCGGTGTTGATGGTGATCGTGGGCGGCGCGATCTCCGGGTATTGCGACAGGGGCAACAGCGGATAGGCGAAGGCGCCGATCAGCAGGATGAACACCGAGAGCACCGCCGCAAAGATCGGCCGGTCGATGAAGAAGCGGGAAATGTTCATTGGGGTGCAGCCGTTCCGGATCAGTCGCCCGAGGCGAGGGCGCCGGCGAAGGTCGCCGTCGACGCCGGGGCGGCCTGGGTGACGGGCTGCTGGGTCTGCTGTTCGACCGGCGTGATCTGGCCGGTCTGGGCCTGGACGGTCACGCCCGGCTGCTGCACCCGCTGCAGACCCGAGATGACCACGCGGTCGGTGGGCTCCAGGCCGGAACGGATAACGCGCAACCCCTGGGTCACGGGCCCCAGTTGGACGGGCTTGGGCGTCACCGAGCCGTCTTCGGCGACCACATAGACCACCCGGCGCGCGGCGTCGGTGGCGATGGCGGCGTCGGGAACCAGCATGGCCTCATAGCTGCCGGCCCCCGCCAGTCGCGCCTGGCCGAACATGCCGGGCTTCAAGAAGCCGTCGGCGTTTGCAACAACGGCGCGCAGCCTGACCACGCCCGAGGCGGAATCGATGGCGTTGTCGGTGAAGTCCAGCGTGCCGGTTCGGCTGAATTCGGCCTCGTCCTGAAGCCGCAGCTCCACCGGGGCGGCGCCGTCGCGCGCCTGGCGCTGATATTTGAGCAGGAGGGCCTCGGAGCCGTCAAAGACGAAGTGGATCGGGCTGGAGGCCACGATGGTGGTCAAGACGTCGCCGGCCGATGACCCGCCGGCGACAAGATTTCCGGGATCCACCCGGCGGTCCGACACGCGGCCCGAGATCGGAGCGGTGACACGGGTGAATTCGACATCGAGCTGGCGCGCCCGGATGGCGGCGTTGGCCGCCGCCACGGCCGCCTCGGCCTGTTCGACGGCGCCGCGACGCGTCTCGGTTTCGGCCTGACTGACGGCCTGGCTTTCCAGCAGGGTCTCGGCGCGCGCCAGCTCGCTGCGCGCGAGCGTCAGCTGCGCCTGAGCCTGGCTGAGCTGTGCGCGGGCGGCGGTCAGGGCCGCCTGGGCGGGACGAGGATCGAGGGTGAACAACAGCTGGCCGCGCCGGACCATCTGCCCATCGCGAAAATGGACGTCCTGAACATAGCCGCCGGCCCGTGCGCGCACCTCGACGGTCTGCGGCGCCTCGAACCGACCGGAGAAATCGTCCCATTCCTGGATCACCTGCACCAGAGGCGTCGCCACCGTGACCTGTGGCGCCGGCGGTGCGCCGCCTTCAGCCGGGCGCGAGCAACCCTGCAAGGCCACGGCGCCCAGCGCCGCAACCGCGATCATCAGCTTGCGCATCCGCGCCTCTCTGTCTGTGGTGGTCCTTGGGGAGGCAACCTTGGTGGACAGCCGCGCCTGGGCGACAGACTTGTCATCGGGCGATGACATGTATCGCAGGTGCGAAGGTTGTCAACAGCCGTTGACATGCCCATAAGGGTCGCGGGGACATTATTCTTCTGACAGGAAACCGCTGTTGAGGCTCCGCCATCCCCGCCCGCGCAACGCCGAAGCGACCCGGGCCGACATCCTAGCCACAGCGCGCAAGCAATTCGCACGCGACGGCTATGACGCCGTGGGTCTGCGCGACATCGCCCGCGAGGTCGGCGTCGATGCGGCGCTGATCTCGCGGTATTTCGGCCCCAAGGAGGAGCTGTTCGTCCAGGTGATGGAGAGCTGCAACAGCGGCCAGGGCTTCATGCTCGGGGAACACTCCACCTGGGGCCGCCGGGTCGCCGAGCAGGTGATGACCGCCCCCAAGCCTCAGTCCAAGATGGATGGTCTGCTGATCATGCTGCGTTCCATCGGCTCGGCGAAGGCCATGGAACTGATCCGCGCGTCCAGCGAGCAACGGTTCTTCCGCCCCCTGATCGAATGGATGGATGGCGAGGACGCGGAAGTCCGCGCCCGCCTCGCCGCCAGCGTGGTGATGGGCGTGGCCATGAGCAAGGAGATCGCCGGCGGTCTGCCGCTGGATGAGGCCGGTCTAAGGGGCTTCACGGACCGTCTCGCCGATCTGCTGCAGCGCCTCATCGACGCGCCGGGCCCATAAAGACTGCACGGGACGATCATGCGGAACGCCACCTCCTTGCGGTCCGTTTTGATCCCTGCCCGCCGCCGCCGATAGGGTGGTTCCGAGCGCCGCCCGTCACATGAGCCCGAACACGTAAAGGGTCACCGCCCGGCCGACACGACCTGGGCCGTATCGGCATAGGCATGAAAGATTGGCGCACCCGGCACGATTCGAACGTGCGACCTTTGCCTTCGGAGGGCAACGCTCTATCCAGCTGAGCTACGGGTGCGGACCGCTGGGCCGGCGGTGATTACAGGAAGCGTGGGACCGGCTCAATCCCCGTGCGGCGAGGGAGAGATGAAACATGCGGCCATGGATGAAGAGGCGCCTTAGTCTGGGTCCGGTACTGGGTCTGGCGGCGGGTCTGTTGGCCGCCTGCGCCAGCGGCCCGGACGCGGGCCAATCCGCCGAGGTCGAGGCCGCGCTGGGCGGACGGGCCGAGGAGTATGTCAGGCTGGTCCTGGAGATCGGCCAGCACGAGGACGGCTATATCGACGCCTATTTCGGCCCGCCGGAGTGGCTGGCCGCAGCCGAGGCCGGCTCGCGCGACCTTGAAGACCTGAGCCGGGCCGCCTCTACGCTGATCCGCGATCTGGAGGCGATCGACGTCGCGCGCGCCGACCCGATGCTGGGTCAGCGGCGACAGTATCTGCTGGCCCATGTCTCGGCGGCGGCCCTGAGGTTGCGCATGATCGGCGGGGACCGGCCGGCCTTCGCCGACGAAGCCCATGGGCTGTTCGGCATCCGTCCGGAGATCCGCCCGCTGGACAGCTATCGGCCGGTGCTGGAGCAGATGGAGGCCCTCTTGCCCGGCGCGGGGCCGCTGGCGCCGCGGGCCGCCGCCTTCCGCGCCCAGTTCGTCATTCCGCGTGATCGGGTCGAGACGGTGATGCAGGCGGCCATGGCCGAGTGCAAGGCCCGCACGGTGGAGCATATTCAGCTGCCGGCCAAGGAACGGTTCGATATGGGCTATGTCACTGACAAGCCCTGGTCGGGGTACAACTACTACCTCGGCGACTCCCACAGCCGGATCGAGATCAACGTCGGCCTCCCGATCGCCATTGACCGGGCCGTCGACCTGGGGTGCCACGAGGGCTATCCCGGCCACCATGTCTATATGACGCTGCTGGACCAGACCTTCGTGGCCGAGCGCGGCTGGGTGGAAATGAGCGTCTTTCCGCTGTTTTCCCCCATGGCCTTCATCGCCGAGGGCAGCGCCAACTACGGCATCGACCTGGCCTTCCCGGGCGACGAACTGGCCCGGTTCGAAAAGGAGACCTTGTATCCCATGGCGGGGCTGGATCCGGCCAGGCGCGACGACTATGCCCGCTTCATCGCCCTGACGCGCCAGCTCGCCTCGGCGGAATATGTCATCGCCGACGCCTATCTGGGCGGGCGCATCGACCGGGCCACCGCTGAGCAGCAGCTGCGCGACACCATGCTGATGGCCCCCGAGCGCGCCGCCCAGCGGGTCAGTTTCATCGACACCTACCGCAGCTATGTCATCAACTATGGGCTGGGCCGCGACATGGTTCAGGCCTGGGTCGAGGCGCAGGGGCCCGACCGTTGGGCGACCATGGAGCGTCTCCTGGCCTCCCAGACCCTGCCGGTTGATCTGACGCGGTAGGGGGGCGCTTTTTCCCTCCGTCTCCCGGCCTTCGCGGGGGAGACCATCGGGCAGACTCGGCTAATCTCGCGTGGGGTCGCCCTGAGCGGCGTCGCCATAGGTCAGGGCCAGAAAGACGTCCTCCAGGTCCGGGTCCTCGGTGGTGATGTCGCGGATGGTCACACCGGCGGCGCGCACGGCGGCCAGCACCTGTTCGACGCTGGAGCGGTCCCGGCGATAGGTGACGGCGAAGGCGCCGCTGGGACGCGGCCGAACCTCGAAGCCCTCCAGTCCGGGCGGGGCTTCCACAGCGTCTTCCGGGGTCACCACAACATTGCGCGTGTCCAGCCGGCGCAGCAGTTGGCCGGTGGGCTCGCAGGCCACCACCCGCCCGCGGTTGACGATGGCGATGGTGTCGCAGAGCGCCTGCGCCTCTTCCAGATAGTGGGTGGTCAGGACGATGGTCACGCCCTCGGCGTTGATGCGACGGACATAGTCCCACAGCTGGCGACGGAGCTCGACATCCACCCCGGCGGTGGGCTCGTCGAGGATCAGGATCGGCGGATTATGGACCAGCGCCTTGGCCACCATCAGGCGTCGCTTCATGCCGCCGGACAGGGCGCGGACATAGGCATGAGCCTTGTCGGTGAGACCCAGTGCGGCGAGCAGGTCGTCCGACCGCCGCTCGGCCGGCGGCACGCCGTAGAAGCCCGCCTGCACCTCCAGCGCCTCGCGCGGGGTGAAGAAGACGTCAGCGATGATTTCCTGAGGCACCACGCCAAGCGCCGCGCGGGCGTCGCGTGGCCGTTGGTCGATGTCGCGGCCCCACACCAGGACGTCGCCTTCGGTCTTGTTGACCACCCCCGCCAGAATGTTGATCAGGGTCGACTTTCCCGCGCCGTTCGGCCCCAGCAGCCCGAATATCGAACCCCGCGGGATGATCAGGTCGACACCATCCAGGGCTGTCTTGGCCGGCGCCTTCTTGGAGCCCTTGTAGGTCTTCCTCAATCCCCGGATCGAGATGGCGTTGTCGGGCAGAGGGTCGGGTTCGGTCATTCCTCGGCTTTCGGCTTTGACGCTGGGCGGGGCGAGGCATAGGTATGCGCCGATCGCCCCTTCGCCAAGTCGCGAGCCTCAGAGACCGCCCATGCCGCCGCGCCATCCCGACGCCCTGATCCCGCCGCCCGAGGAGATCGTGGTCTCGACCCGGCGCGTCGCCTGCGACGGCGGCGGCGGCGCGCTGGGCCATCCCCTGGTCTATATGGATATGGGCGAGGACGACCACGTCGAGTGCGGCTATTGCGATCGGCGTTTCGTGCTGGGCGGTGACGCCAACGCCGAGAGCGAATATCTGGACCCCGGCGCGCGGAGCGGCGAGGCGCACTGACGCCCGGCCGCGCGTCATGCTGCGGCCTTCATGCGCCGCTAGCTGGGGATCGATCCGTCGGCGCTGACCCGGTCCAAACGGCGAGGGGGAATGTATGCGTTATCTGCACACCATGGTCCGGGTGACCGATCTGGATGCCTCGCTGCGATTCTACTGCGACCTCCTGGGGCTGGAGGAAGTGCGACGCACGGACAATGAGGCCGGCCGCTTCACCCTGGTTTTCCTGGCGGCCCCAAAGGACGAGGCTCGCTCGGCGGCCGAGCGGTCGCCCGAACTGGAGCTGACCTTCAACTGGGATCCCGAGACCCTTACAGGCGGTCGCAACTTCGGCCACCTGGCCTATAAGGTCGAGGATATCTACGCTGCCTGCCGGCGGCTGATGGACGGCGGCGTGGTCATCGCCCGACCGCCCCGCGACGGCCATATGGCCTTTGTCCGCTCGCCGGACGGCGTCTCTGTGGAGCTGCTGCAGGACGGCGAGGCCCTGGCTCCGGCCGAACCCTGGTCCTCGATGCCCAACACCGGCGAATGGTGACTATTCTGATGATCCGCCCCCTGCGTCTCGCTCTCCTCTCTGCCTGCATCGGCGGTCTCGCCGCCTGCGCCTCGACCACCGAGACCTTCCCGTCGCGCACCGCCACTGAGCAGCTGCTGGTCGCTCGCGCCGCCGAGCGCGCCGTCGAGGGGCTGGTCCTGCCGGTCGAGCCGGGCGTGCGGGTGTTCGTCGACGACAGCTATTTTCGGGCCGAGACCTCGCCTTACGCCATCAGCGCCATCCGCGAATCCCTGTCGGAGGCCGGGTATAGGCTTGCGCGAGACCGCAACAACGCCGACGTCATCTTCGAAGTGCGCTCCGGCGCCCTTTCGCTGGAGCAGATGCGCCGCCTGGTCGGCCTGCCCGCCATGACCGTTCCGGTGGAATCCCTCAGCTTCGTCAGCATCCCCGAGCTCAGCGTCTATAGTCGCCGGGACCGTGTCGGCGTCGCCGAGTTTTCGGGCTTCGTCTATGACGCCCAGACCGGGTCACCCCTGGGGGCGGTCGCGCCCATGATCGGCGAGTACCGCATTCGCAGCCACCGGCTGCTGATGATGGTCAGTTTCGGCCAGCAGTCGGCGACCCCCGGCGAGCGCGATCCTGGCAGCAGCTGGCGGGAGTTCTGACGCGCGGCGTTGATCGCCGCCGCCGCACCGTCTGGCGTTTTGAGCCGCATGGCTGTAAGAGGCGCCGCTTCTCCCCGAACCCGCCTTTTCCAGCGGCCCGGACGCTCCGTGGCCGAACACAGTCCGCCCGAGCCTGAAATGAACCTGCGCAACGTCGCCATCATCGCCCACGTCGACCACGGCAAGACCA
>CAZITK010000071.1:0-8601 GCA_964542145.1 uncultured Brevundimonas sp. | reverse complement strand
TTGCCGATCAGGGTGTCGTCGCCCCAGCCGCCGATCGCGTTCTCGATCACCGCCCCATAGGCGATGGCCATGTTGTCGCGCAGCCCGTTGAAGCTGGAGAAATGGCCCTGCCGCAGGTCGATGACGCTGTTGAGGCTGAAGCCTGACAGATCGATCGTATCTTCACCGGCGCCGTCCCAGATGGCCAACACCACCCGCGTATCGATGTTGAAGGCGTAGGGACCTCCGGCGTTGGAATTAAATCCATAAACCGTATCGCCGGCACGGGTGGCGTGGTTCGCCCCGTAGATATGCTGCAGGATTGCGATGTCATGCAGCAGCGGCGTGGCGGCATAGATGTTCGAATGGAACGCCCCGGTGTTGCTTGCCGAAAAATAGGACATGATCGTGTACTGACGAGAATCCTCGGCGTAAGCGGCATGGCCGCCATAGGTGATTTGCTCGTCGGCGCTGGCGTTGTATTCGCCCGGGTGCGGTACTCCGAGCGCGTGCATGATTTCATGCATGAGGGCCATGAAATTGTAGGTCCCCAAAGCGTAAGAGCCGATGCCGCCCTTGGAGTTCACCCACACTTCGCTGGAGTGCATGGGGTCGCGCGTGTTCGGGATTGGATAATAGGAACTGGCCGCCCAGCCCCATGCGTGATCAGGCATGGTGCTTGAGTTGGCGAAAGTGATCCGGCCGCTGGAGGCTCCGTTGTCCGCCGCCTCGGTGAAGGTGAGATTGGCGATCTCTGCCAGCATGTTGAACGACAGCAGCGCCGCCGTCTTCTGCACCGCCGTGAAGGCCTGGAAGCCGGCGTAGTCGGCATTGCTGGTGTTGGCCGAGTTGAGGGCGTTGAAAAAGCTGAAGGTGACGGCGCCGTTCAGCCACCCCCGCTCATTGCGATCCAACTGAGCGATGATTTGGCCGAGGTTGAAGCTCGGCGCGCTCATTCCCGAGGCGGCCCCGCCCTCGGTCGGGCTTCCGGCGCAAACGATGCACATGATTCCATCCTCCCCGACCCGACGGTCCGAAAGGCCGCCGGCGTATTATTGGTCCGAACCGGACCCCTATCCACCCTGTCTCACCAGCGGTCGATAAACAATCACGGCCAAGCGCGCCATGGACCAGTCCCTGATTTTCTCGTGATCCCGCGTGCAAGCAGCTGAGTTTCGCTCCGATTGTCTTTGGCGGTCCGGTCGCCAAGCCGCTAAACTGGCCGTCGAAGGAGTTTCGAGCCGTGCCGATCGCGTCGAGCCCGCACAAGCCAGGCGCCTCGCCCTTGGTTCAAGCCGTCCACGCCTGCCGCTGGCATCTCATCGCCGCGGCCGGCTTTTCCGCGCTCGTCAACGTCCTCTACCTGACGCCCACGCTCTACATGATGCAGGTCTATGACCGCGTCGTACCGACAGGCGGCATGGCCACCCTGGCGCTGATCACCGTGGTGGTGGTGCTGGCCTTGCTGACTCTGGCCGGGTTGGACGTGATCCGCGCCCGACTGCTTGTGCGCGCCGGACTGCGGATGGACCGGGAATTGGCGGGGCGGACGCTCGGACGGGCGCTGGCAGCACCTGAAGCCCGCACGCGGGCTGGCCAGGCCATGCGCGAGTTCGACCAGGTGCGGGCGGCCATCGGCGGCCAGGGCGCGCTGGCCGTCCTGGATGCGCCGTGGACGCCGATCTATCTGCTCTTCTGTTTCGTGCTCCATCCGTGGATTGGTCTTCTGACCCTGACCGGGGCGACCGTGCTTTTTGGGCTGGCGGTGTTGAACGAACGCTCCACCAAGGGCCGGCTTCTGGCTTCTCACGAGGCGTCGCAGCGCGCCTACGCCGCCCAGGAAGCCGTCTCCAACCAGGCGGAGGTGGTGCGGGCGCTGGGTATGCGCCGCGGCCTGGTGTCGCGCCAGTTGGAAGCGCGGGGCGAGGCCATCGCCGCCCAGTCCGACGCACAATTCACCGGCGGCCGCTATCAGGGCGTGATCAAGTTCTTGCGCCTGACACTGCAGTCGCTGGCGTTGGGCCTGGGCGGCTATCTGGCGGTAAGGCAGGAAATTTCAGTCGGGGCGATCATCGCCGCCTCGGTGTTGCTGGCCCGCGCGGTCCAGCCGATCGAGCAACTGGTCGGAGCTTGGCCCAGCCTGGTCCAGGCTCGCGCGGCCTGGCGGAATCTTGGCGCCCTTTATGACGCCACCGCGGATCAGGAGGTCGAGCACACCCTGCTTCCAGCGCCCGAAGGTCGGCTCAGGGTGGACGATGTCAGCGTCCGCATGAATGACGGCGATGCGCCCCAGTTGCGCCAGATCAGCTTTTCCCTGGAGCCCGGCCAGATGCTTGGGGTGATCGGGCCGTCGGGGTCGGGCAAGACCACGCTGGCGCGGGTGATCGCCGGCGCCTATCGGCCGCAACTGGGCGTGGTCCGCCTGGACGGCGCCGACTACGCCCAGTGGGATCCGGAGCGGCTGGCCGCCCACATCGGCTATCTGCCTCAGGACTCGGCCCTGTTCGCCGGGTCGGTCAAGGACAACATATCGCGCTTCGAGGGCGCGCGGGGCGACGGCGACCAGGAGGTTATCGATCTCCAGGCAGTGACGGCGGCAAAGGCGGCCGAGGCCCACGAGCTGATCCAGTCGCTGCCCCTGGGCTATGACACCCCGATTGGCCCTGGCGGCAGGGGGCTGTCAGCCGGGCAGATGCAGCGCATCGCCCTGGCCCGAGCTCTGTATGGTTCGCCTCGCCTGCTGGTGCTGGACGAGCCGAACTCACATCTGGACCAGGATGGCGAAACCGCTCTTATGCGGGCCCTGAAACGCTCGGCCGAGAGCGGAACGGCCATCGTGATCATCGCCCACCGGGCCGGAGTGCTGGCTTCGGCCGATCTGCTGTTGGTCATGTCCAGGGGAGCCGTGGCGCGGTTCGGGCCGCGTGACGAGGTGCTCCAGGCGCTTCAGGGCCGCGGCGGCCCCCGCATCGCGAGCGTGTCATGACCGAGACGGTCGGAGCCCGTACGCCGGCCCAGGTCGCCCCGCCGCGCGGCCACGGCGACGCGCCGCGCCGCGACATCCTGATCGGCGTGGGCATGGCCGCGCTGTTCTTCGTCTTTCTGCTGGGTTGGGCGGGCGTGGCGCGACTGGACGCGGGCGCTTATGCTCAGGGCCGGATCGTGGTCTCGGGCAACCGCCAGGCGGTTCAGCACCGCGAGGGCGGGGTGGTCGACGCCCTGCGTGTCCGCGAAGGCGACACCGTCCAGCGGGGCCAGGTACTGCTCGAAATCTCCGTCGGCGAGCTGCGCGCTGTGGAGCGGGGGCTCGCCGGCCAGGTGGTGGCGCTCCAGGCTCAGCGCAGCCGCATGATCGCCGAACGCGACGCTTTGCCCGAGGTGCCGACCCCGGCTGAGTTTGGCGTTCTCACGCCCGAGGATCAGCCGCTGGCCGCAGAGGCTCTGCGTCTCCAGCGCCTGCAGTTCCAGGCGCGAGGCAGCGGCCGCACCACACAGGTCGCCGTGCTGAACCAGCGGGTCAGTCAGCTCAACGAACAGA
This sequence comes from uncultured Brevundimonas sp., assembly GCA_964542145.1. Classification (GTDB taxonomy): domain Bacteria; phylum Pseudomonadota; class Alphaproteobacteria; order Caulobacterales; family Caulobacteraceae; genus Brevundimonas. Next base: position 5,084 of record CAZITK010000071.1, on the reverse strand, counting down.
TTTCGGGCCTCGAGCGCCAGATCGTCGCCAATGAGGAGCAGAGTCGTCTGATCGAGGACGAGCTGGACGGCATCCGCTCCCTGGCTGAACGCGGCTTCGCCCCGCTGACCCGCGTGCGCGCCCTTGAGCGGGAAGCCGCGCGGTTGCGCGGGGTTCAGGGCGAACTGCGCGCCCAGGTGGCGGCCACGCGAGAAGCGATCGGACAGGCTCGACTGCAGATGCTGAGCGTCGACCGCGAGACCACCGAGGAGGTGGCCGACCAACTGCGCCAGGTGGAGATCCAGCTGAACGAGCTTCAGCCCCGGCTGATCGCGGCGCGCGAGCAGCTGGCTCGGTCTCTCGTCCGCGCGCCCGCGACAGGCGAAGTGGTGGGCCTAACCATCTTCACCGTCGGGGGGGTGGTCAGCCCCGGCCAGACCCTGATGGAGATCGTGCCGTCCGAAGCCGACCTGGTGGTCGAGGCTCTGATCTCGCCGGCCGACATCGAGGCGCTGCGGGTCGGTCAGGCCACGGAAGTCATGTTCGCCACCTTCCGCGAGCAGGACATGCCGCGCCTGACCGGACGCCTCACTCGCCTGTCCGCCGACGCCTTCCAGGACGAGCAGTCTGGCCGCAGCTTCTACCGCGCCCAGATCACTGTGCCGGCCGATGAATTGTCGAAACTCGGCCCCCCGGAGATGCTGGCCGAAAGCTTGAGGCCGGGCGTCCCGGTCGAGGTGGTGGTGCCGCTGTCTCGCCGCACGGCGCTGGATTATCTAATCGAGCCCTTTACCCGCCACATGTGGCGCTCATTTCGGGACACGTGAACATTCCCGCCGACAAGCGCATTCTCGTCGAAGGCGGACCTCGGCCCATCGGCGCCCGAGCTATGTAGAGCGTCAGACGTTGGGACGCAGGAACCGCTCGATCACGCCGCGATAAATGTCCGCCAGGCGAAAGATATCCTCTATCGCCACCCGTTCGTCGACCTGGTGTATGGTCTGGCCGCTAAGGCCAAGCTCCAGAACCGGGCACAGGGCACGCAAGAACCGCGCGTCGGAAGTGCCGCCGGTGGTCGAGAGCGTGGGCTGACGCCCCGTCACGGCCCGGACGGCCCCGACTACCATGTCCACGAACGGGCCACGCTCGGTCAGAAAGGCGTCACCGGAATGCATGTGCTCGACGATGACGGGCAGGCCGCTCTCGGCCGAACGGCGGGCGACGACCTCATCGATCCAGGCCATCAGGTCGACGCCCGTCTGACGGGGGTTGAAGCGGATGTTGGTGCGCCCGCGAGCCTCGGCCGGGATAAGGTTGGGCGCCGAGTTGCCTACATCCAGGGTGGTGATTTCCAGGTTAGAAGGTTGAAACTCGGGATATCCATCGTCGAGGCGATGGCTCGCCATTTCGGCCATCAGGCCGAGCAGCACCGGGACCGGATTGGCCGCTCGGTCCGGATAGGCGACGTGGCCCTGCTTGCCCCGTACGGTGAACCAGCTGTTCAGCGAGCCGCGTCGGCCGATCTTGACGGTGTCGCCCAAGACCTCCTGTGAAGAGGGCTCGCCCACCACGCAGGCGTCGATCCTCTCGCCTTCATTCCTCAGTTGCGCCACCACCGCCTTGGTGCCGTGCAGCGCCGGACCCTCCTCGTCACCGGTGATCAGGAGGCTAAGCGACCCCCCGGTCTCGCCCTCCGCCGTCACCGCAGAGACCGCTGCGATCCAAGCGGCGATCCCGCTCTTCATGTCGGCGGCTCCACGCCCATACAGCCAGCCGTCCTCGATCACAGCCGCGAAGGGCGCGTGAGTCCAGGCGCTCAAATCGCCGATCGGAACCACGTCCGTATGGCCCGCGAAACACAGGTTTGGTCCCTGGGTCCCCCGTCGCGCGTAAAGGTTCTCGATCCCCTCGTAAGACAGACGGCGGCAGACGAAGCCCAGCCGCGTAAGCGCCGCCTGAACGATATCCATGGCGCCGGCGTCTTCGGGCGTGACTGACGGCCGTCGGATGAGCGCGCGGGTAAGTTCGACAGGGTCGATGGGGAAGGCGTGATTCATGCCCCTGGCTTAGGGGCATGCGGCGCGGCGGGAAAGCGGGTGTCGTCGCTGCGATCGTTTTCCCGCGACGCCTCGTCACAACTTCGCTATCCGAGACCGCCCGTGACGCAGTTCGACGCTCCCGAAAACCCCCAGCCGGCGCCTCCAATCCCGGAGGATCGGCCGCAAGACGCGACCAATCCCTGGCGTCTGCGCGACTTCCGCCTGTTGTGGGTCGGTCGACTGACGGCGGTGTTCGGCATCCAGGTCCAGTCTTCGGCCCTGCTTTGGCAGGTCTATGAGATCGCCCGCCAGGACCACCCCGTTGAACAGGCCAGCCTCTATCTCGGTCTGGTCGGATTGGTGCAGTTCGTGCCGCTGCTGGCTTTCACCCTGCCGGCCGGGGAGATGGCCGACCGTCGCGACCGCAAGCTGACGGTGGTGGCCTGTGTCGGTCTCGAGATGCTGTGCGCCGTCGGCTTTCTGGCCATGGCGCTCCACGGCGATCCGCCGCTTTGGGGGTTGCTCGTGGTGGCCGCATTCTTCGGAGCCACCCGCGCCTTCTTGGCTCCGGCCAGCCAGGCGCTGTTGCCCATGGTGGTCGGCCGGCCTGGCCTGCCGCGCGCGATCGTGGCGCAGTCGCTCGCTTTCCAGACCGGAGCCATCGCCGGGCCGGCCCTGGGCGGGGTCATCGTCGGGTTCGCCGTACCGGCAGCCTACGCCACCTCGGTGGCCATGTTCCTGGTCGGCCTGACATGTCTGATCCTGATCCGCACCTCGGGGCGTCCGCCAGCGGTGGAGCAGATGGCCTCGCGCTGGGCGGCGGTTCAGGAGGGTCTGAAGTACGTCTGGACCACCCGCATGGTGCTGGGCGCCATCTCGCTGGACCTGATCGTGGTGCTGTTCGCGGGCGTGGCCCTGCTGACCCCGATCTTCGCGCGCGACATTCTTCATGTAGGGCCGGAAGGCTTTGGCCTGCTGCGCGCCGCCTTTGGGGTCGGCGCTTTGATGATGGCGCTGTATCTATCCCGCTTTCCGATCCTGAGGCGCGGAGGGCGATGGATGTTCGGAGCGGTGGCCATCTTCGGGCTGTGCACCCTGACCTTCGGCCTGTCGAAATCCGTGTGGCTGAGCGCGCTGGTGCTGTTTGTCGGCGGCGCGGCCGACATGATCAGCGTTAACATCCGCCAGACCCTGATCCAGATCGCTACGCCGGATCACATGCGCGGCCGGGTCTCTTCGGTCTCAATGCTGTTCATCGGTGCGTCGAACGAGCTCGGCGAAGCCTATTCCGGCGTGGCCGTCCGCTTTCTGGGCCCGGTTGGCGCGGCGGTGTTCGGCGGCGTTGGGGCGCTGGCGGCGACAGGGGTATGGGCCAGGCTGTTCCCTGACCTGAGGAAGGCTGACCGACTGACCTGATGGATTCCGGCGGTTTCGGAACCCGGGCGATGCCAATGGGTTTGGCCTTTCTCAAGGGGTAACGCGCGGAAGGGCCGCGTGTCCTGTCACGCGAGGGGCTCACGTGTACAACACCGGCTACGAATTCATCGGTTGGGAGGCGCTGCTGCAGGTCTGGCTGCCGCGGGCCCTCGGCGCCATCCTCATTCTCGTCGCCGCCTGGTTCATCGGCAAGGCGGTCAAATGGGCCATCGCCAAGGGGGTCGATCGCATTCCCGGCGCCGGCCGCGCCAACCTTTCGGAGAATCCGAAGCAATCGGTGGGGTCAAGCCTGGGCGACGTCGCCTTCTGGCTGATCATTCTGGTGGGGCTGGTGGCCGCCTTGGGTGTGCTGAACCTGGCCGGGGTGGTGACGCCGCTGAACACCCTGCTGAACCAGATCGCCGGCTTCCTGCCCAACATTCTCGGCGCGGCGCTGATCTTCTTCATCGGATTCGTGGTCGCCACCGTGGCGCGGCGCGTGACCGAGGCCGGACTGGCGGCCGTGGGCGCGGACGCCTGGCTGGATCGCGCGGGCCTGACACGCGCCACCGGCTCTGTGGGCGTCAGTTCGGCTCTGGGCGCGCTGGTCTTCGTGTTGATCCTCATCCCCATCACCATCGCCGCTCTGGAGCAGCTTGGCATCGCCAGCCTTACGGTGCCGGCTGTGGCCGTGCTCACTCTGGTGCTTGAGGCCATCCCCCGCGTCATCGTCGCCGCAATCCTCCTGGCTATCGGCTGGTTCATTGGTCGCTGGGTCGCCCAGCTGATCGAGCGCATCCTGCCGGCGACGGGCTTCGATCGATCGATCCAGAGCCTGACCAATCTTTCGTCGGTCAAGCGCACGGAGGCTCCGCCCGCGACACAACCCTATGCGGGCGACGTCACTCCGGCCACAGCCGCCGCCCTTGGCGGGAGCGCGGTAAACCGCATGACGCCGTCCAAGGCGGTGGGCTGGGCGGTGATGGCGGCCATCGTCGCCTTCTTTCTGGTGCAGGCCGCCCATGTTCTGCAGTTCGCCACCATCGCCCTGATGGTCGAGAACGTCCTGGGTCTGGCGGTTCAAGTGCTCGTCGGCGGGGTGATCATCACCGCCGGCGTCATCATCGGCGATCTGCTGGCCAATCTGATCGACCGGGGCACGGCGGGGGCGGACCGCTTCGCCTCCTCGATCGTGCGCTGGGCGGCCATCGCCCTGGCCACCGCCATGGGTCTCAGCTTCATGGGCATCGCCGACGAGATCGTCCTGATCGCCTTCGCCCTGATCCTAGGCGCCGCGGCGGTGGCCATGGCCCTCGCCTTCGGTCTCGGTGGTCGCGACGCCGCCGGCCGGGTCGCCCAGACCTGGGCCGACAAGATCACCAAGCGTTCGGACAAGCCACCGCTCGACCGCGTCTGATCGGCGCCGTCGGGGAAAGGGGCGGCTCGCGAGGGCCGCCCTTTTTGCATTGCGCGCCCGTCAGTCGCGCAGCAGCTCATTGACCCCGGTCTTGGCGCGGGTCTGGGCGTCCACGCGTTTAACGATCACCGCGCAGTAGAGCGACGGGCCGCCGCTTTTGCCCGGCAGGGACCCTGGAACCACCACCGAATAAGCCGGCACCCGCCCGATCAGGATCTCGCCGCTGGCCCGGT
>CAZITK010000070.1:0-8874 GCA_964542145.1 uncultured Brevundimonas sp. | reverse complement strand
GCCGAGCAGCAGCGTGTGGCCGTGCGCAACGTCCGCCGCGACGCCAACGACGAACTGAAAAAGGCCGAGAAGTCCGGCGACATCAGCCAGGACGAGCAGAAGAAAATGGAGGCCGAGGTCCAGAAGGACACCGACGCCGCCATCAAGCGCATCGATGAGATGCTGAAGACGAAGGAAGTGGAAATCATGCAGGTCTGAGGCATTTCGCGCTAAGGAACCTTCATGCCCGCCTCGCCCCGCCCCGATCAGTGCGCGCTGTCGTCGGACAGCTTGCCGGCCGACGCAGTCCCGGCTGGTCCTGGTCATGTCGCCATCATCATGGACGGCAACGGCCGCTGGGCCGCGCGTCGCGGCCTGCCGCGCGCCGCCGGCCACCGGGCGGGTGTTGAGGCGCTGAAGCGGACGGTCAAGGCGGCCCCCGCGCTTGGCGTAAGTTGCCTGACGGTTTTCGGCTTTTCCACCGAAAACTGGCGTCGCCCGGCCGAGGAAGTCTCGGATCTGATGGGTATAGTGCGCAGCTTCGTCGATTCCGACCTGGAGCGCCTGCACCGCGAAGGTGTTCTCGTGCGGGTCGTGGGTCGGCGCAAAGGCGTCCCGGACGACATCGCCGCCATGATCGAGCGGGCGGAACGCCGGACAGCCGCGAATTCGCGCTTTCGGCTGCAGGTGGCCTTCAACTATGGCGGCCGCGCCGACCTGATCCATGCGGCGCGGCGTCACGCCGAGCGCGTGCTGGCCGGCGAGGTCGCGCCAGAGATCGACGAGGCCGGATTTTCGGCGCTGCTCTCGACCCATGATGCCCCGCCGCTGGACTTGATCATTCGTACGTCCGGCGAGATGCGACTGTCGAATTTTCTGCTCTGGGAAGCGGCCTACGCCGAACTGATGTTCCAGGACATCCTGTGGCCCGACTATGGCGCCGAGGCTTTGGGAAAGGCGGTGGACGAATTCCGTGCACGCGATCGACGTTACGGTGGTCGACCCGACGTCAGGTCTCCGGCCTCTGCGGCGGCCCAGGCATGAGGACGCTTGGCGGCGGCGACATCGGGGTCAGGACGGCTTCGGCGGTGGTGCTGGCCCCGGCGGCGGTGGCGGCGGCCTGGCTGGGCGACATCTGGTTTTTCGCAGTCATGGCGGCGGCTGTGATCCTGCTGGCGGTGGAGTGGGCGCTGATGAGCGCACCGGCCCAATACCGCCAGGTCGCATGGGCCGTGGGCGCCGCCCTGGTGGCGACCATAATGGTGGTGCAGTTCGGGCGATTGTCGAGCGCCCTGGTCACCATGGTGGTCGCGGCCGGAGCGGCGGCCCTGTTCGCGCGCCGTCAGGGGCAGTCGGGCACCGACGCCTCATATGGCGTGCTCTACATCGGTTGGCCGGCGTTGCTGATCATCTGGATGCGCGACATGCCGGACGGCCTGGGCTGGACGGTCATGCTGTTCGCCGTAGCCTGGTCAGCCGACATCATGGCCTTTGTGACCGGCAGCCTGCTGAAGGGCCCCAAGTTGTGGCCGCGCTTCTCGCCCAACAAGACATGGGCCGGGTTTGTTGGAGGCCTGGCGGCCGGGACGGCGGCGGGGATGCTGGCGGCGTTGTGGCTCGACCTCGGGCCATTGACGCCGGTCTGGGGCGCGACGGTCGGCTTCCTTGCGGCCTTGGCCACCATGGGCGGTGATTTGTGGGAATCGGCCCTCAAGCGGCGGTTCGGGGTCAAGGACTCGGGGGCCATCATCCCCGGTCACGGGGGCCTGCTCGACCGGGTCGATGGGTTGATGTTCGCCATCGTCGTGCTGGCCGGCGCTAGGGCGGTTCTGTTCTATTCGGGGATGGGTTGATGCTGGCGCGCCGCGTAAGCGTGCTGGGCTCCACCGGCTCGGTCGGGGTTTCGACCCTGGACCTGATGGATCAGGCCGAGACGGCCGGCACAGGGCGCTTCGAGGTCGAGACCCTGACTGGCGCCGGCAATATCGCGCGCCTCGCCGAGCAGGCCCGACGGTGGCGACCAAAGCGGATCGTGACAGCTGATCCGGCGCGACTCGCCGATCTGCGCGACGCCGTCTCGGGGCTGGATTGCGAGGTCGCGGCCGGGTCGCGCGCTGTGGTCGAAGCGGCCCAGGCGCCCGCGGACTGGATCATGGCCTCCATCGTCGGAGCGGCCGGCCTGGAATCGGCCTGGGCCGCGGCCGGGACCGGCGCGACCTTGGCGCTGGCCAACAAGGAGAGTCTGGTCTGCTGCGGTCCGGCGTTGATCGAGCGGGTGCGCGCCTCCGGGGGGCGGCTGATCCCGGTGGACTCAGAGCATTCGGCCATCTTCCAGGTCTTTCCGCACGACAGGCCCCAGGGTGTGTCCCGAGTGGTGCTCACCGCTTCGGGCGGACCGTTCCGCGCCATGCCCCAAGAGCGAATGGCGGCCATCACCCCGGAACAGGCCGTGGCCCACCCCAACTGGTCCATGGGGGCCAAGATTTCGGTGGACAGCGCCACCATGGCGAACAAGGGGCTGGAGCTGATCGAGGCCGCCTATCTGTTCGGTCTGCCGGGCGATCGTATCGACGTTGTGGTGCACCCCGAATCCATTATCCACAGCCTGGTCGAGATGGTTGACGGCTCCAGCCTGGCGCAGATGGGCCCGCCAGACATGAAGACCCCCATCGCCTGCGCCCTGGCCTGGCCCGACCGGCTGCCGTGGCCGGCGCCGCGCCTGGATCTGGCCGTCCTGGGCAGTCTGACCTTTGAGGCGCCGGACGTGGGGCGGTTTCCCGCTCTGCGCCTGGCGCGCGAGGCCCTGGCGGCGGGGCAGGGCGCGACCACTATTTTCAACGCCGCCAACGAGGGCGCGGTCATGGCCTTTCTTGACCGGCGACTTGGATTTCTCAATATTGCCGCAGTCGTCGCCGAAACCCTGGATCGGCTTGCGGCGTCGGTCACGTCGGGCGAAGGGGGGGACGCTTGTGTCCAGGCCCTGTCGCTGGATGCGGAGGCGCGGCGGACCTCGGGGGAAATCGTGCGTCGCCTGGCGTTGGCGGCCTGATCCCGCGACCTTGAACCAAGAGAGGCCTCGGGATCTGGAATGCTGAACGCGATCGGCGGCGTCCTGCTTTACATCTTGCCGTTCACCCTAGTGCTGACCCTGGTCATCACAATTCATGAACTCGGCCACTACTGGGCGGCGCGGGCGTTCAGGACCCGGATCGACGCCTTCGCCCTGGGTTTCGGCAAGCCGGTGTTCAACCGCACCGACAAGCACGGGACCGAATGGCGCGTCGGCTGGCTGCCGCTGGGCGGCTACGTCAAGTTCTCCGGCGACATCGATGCTTCCAGCGTACCGGACCAGAAGGGCCTGGATGAACTGCGCGGCCGCATCCTGGCGTCCGAAGGCCCGGCGGCGGTGCGCAGCTATTTCCACTTCAAGCCGGTTTGGCAGCGCGCGATCATCGTCGCCGCCGGGCCGATCGCCAACTTCGTCCTGGCCGTGGCGTTGTTCACCGCCCTTTTCAGCGGTGTCGGCATTATGATCGAGCCGCCCCGTGTGGTGTCGATCGAGCCTGGCGGACCGGCCTCCGTTGCGGGCCTGCTGCCCGGCGACCGTATTGCGCGGGTCGACGGCCGGGACGTCGAGGGGGCTAACGACGTCATCCGCAAGGTGCGGCTGAGCTCCGACACGCCCTTCGTGATGACCGTCGTGCGTGAGGGTCAAGAGCTGAATGTGACCATGACGCCGGCGCGCCGGGTGATCGACGATCCTCTGGCCGGCCGGGTGCGGGTGGGGACAATAGGGGTAAACCTGGGCGCGGCGCGCGAGGATATTCGCCATGTGCGCTACAACCCGCTCGAGGCAGTCGGCAAAGGCGCCGACCAGGTCGGCGTGATCCTGGAGACCACCCTGACCTATCTGGGCCGCATCTTCACCGGCCGCGAATCGGGTGACCAGCTGTCCGGACCCATCGGCATCGCCAAGGCGTCGGGCGACGTGGCGCGACAGGCAGCCGCCCAGACCGATGTCCCGACCTTGCAGGTCGCCAACGTGGCGCTGAATTTGATCCAGCTGGCGGCCATACTTTCGGTCGGAATCGGCTTTCTAAACCTGCTGCCCATTCCCGTTCTCGATGGCGGCCACCTTCTGTTCTACGGCTACGAGGCTGTGGCGCGCAGACCAGTGGCGGCCGGTGTTCAGGAAGCCGGGTATCGTGTCGGCCTTGCTTTGCTCGTGGGTTTGATGTTGTTCGCCACCTGGAACGATCTGCAGAAGCTCAGCCTGTTCAAATTCCTCGGCGGGCTCGCCTGATGAGCCGACGCCAGCCCCCGATGGTCTCCCGAATGATCCCTATGTCCGAGCGCCTGTCCCTCCGCCCGCGCGGGCTTGTCGCCGGGCCCAGCGCCGTGGCGCTGATCGTGGCCGCCAGCCTGGCGGGACCCGCCCTGGCGCAGGACGGCATGCCGACCCTTCCGGCTTCGCCGCCGCCCCTGACGGAGACGCGACCCGAGCCGACCGCGCCCGCACCTGCGCCCCCGACGCCGGCGCCACGAACCGAGGCCAGACCGGATGCTCAGTCGCCGCGGCCCGCGGCGGGAACCGAGACGCTTGGGGACCCGACGACGCCGGCTCCCCCGTCACCGGGCGGGCAGGCACAGATCGGGACGCCCCCAGTCGACGCCTCTCCAGTCGATGCGTCCCCGCTCGGGGCCGCCGGGGGCCAGGAACGGGTTCAGGTAAACCGCGTCTTCGTGCGCGGCAATCAGCGCGTCGATCAGACGACGATCCTGTCGTATCTTCCGATCCAGCCCGGAGACGTAGTGGATCCCGCGATCCTGGACGTCGCTGTCCGGACCCTGCAGCGCACCCAGCTGTTCTCCAACGTGCAACTGGGCATCCAGAACGGCGACCTCATCGTCGAGGTCGCCGAGAACCCCATCATCAACCAGGTCGTGTTCGAGGGGAATTCGGCGCTGAACGAAACGCGGCTGCGCGAAGAGATCAGCATTCGGCCACGCGGCATATTTACCCGCGCCCGCGTGCAGGAGGATGTGCAGTCGATCGTCGAGGCCTATCGGCTTTCCGGCCGAATTTCCGCAACCGTCACCCCCAAGCTGGTGGAGCTGGACCAGAACCGCGTCGATCTCATCTTCGAGATCGACGAGGGTCAGAAAACCGGCGTCCGCGGCATCAGCTTCATGGGCAACAGCGCGTTTTCAGACGCTGATTTGCGCGAAGTGATGGTCACCAAACAGTCGCGCTGGTGGCGGCTTTTCAGCTCCAGCGACAACTATGACCCTAACCGGCTCGAATACGACCGCGAGCAACTCCGGACCTTCTACACCAATCGAGGCTATTACGACTTCCGGATTGTATCGGCGGTGGCTGGATTGGCGCCTGCCCAGGATGACTTCCTCATCACGGTCACGGTGGACGAAGGCGAACAGTACAATTTTGGCGACATCACCGTCGTCACGGAAAGCGACCGGCTAAACGCCGACTTCCTCCGGCGGATTCTCCCGATCCGCGAGGGCCAGCTTTATCAGTCAGATCAGATCGAAGCTGCCGTCGATGCTCTGACCTTTGCCGCAGGTTCGGCCGGCTATGCCTTTGTCGATATTCGCCCAGCTTATCGCGCGAATCCTGAAACCCGCACGGTCGACGTCACCTTCAACGTCACCGAGGGCCAGCGCGTCTATGTCGAGCGTATCGACATTGTGGGAAACACCGCCACAATCGATCCGGTCATCCGCCGCGAGATGATGCTGGTCGAAGGCGACGCCTTCAATCGAACGCTTCTGGAGCGGTCGCGAAACAATCTGCGGGCTCTCGGCTTCTTCTCCGATGTGACGGTGACCGAAACCCAGGGCCGCGCGCCGGATCGTTCCGTGGTCCAGGTCCAGGTCACCGAACAGCCGACTGGTGAACTTTCGGTGGGAGCCGGCTTCTCGTCCATCGACGCATTCGTCGTCAATCTGGGTGTCAGCCAGGCGAATTTCCGGGGGCGTGGTCAGAACGTGGTCGCCCGGATCGAATGGGGCTCCCTGCGGCAGTCGATCGATTTCCGCTTCACCGAGCCGAAATTCCTGGGTCGAGACCTCAGGGCCGGATTTGACCTGTTCCACCAGCGGTTCAACTTCCGCGACGTTTCGAACTTCGACTTCCGATCAACGGGGGGCGCTCTTCGGCTCCAGTTCCCGATCAACGGCTTCACCGCTCTCGCCACTCGCTATTCGCTGCGTAGCGACGAAGTGCTCGTCCCGCCCGGATACTGCTCTGGAACCGGCTCGCGCGCGCTGTGCGAACAATTGGGACAGGCTCTGAACTCATCGGTCGGGTACACGCTTCTGCTGGATCGTCGTAATGACCCGATCCGACCAACGCGGGGCTATAGCGGCAGTCTGCGGCAGGACTTCGCCGGTGTCGGCGGCGATGTGAACTACATCCGCAGCGAGCTGGACGGCACTGTCTATTACGGCATTCGGCCAAACTGGATCGTCAGTGTCCAGGGCCAGGTCGGCTATGTCAGCGGTTGGGGCGGCGATCCAGTGCGCATCAACGATCGCTTCTTCAAGGGGGGCAATACCTTCCGGGGCTTTGACAACGCAGGCATCGGGCCGCGCGACCTGGTCACGAATGACTCCCTGGGGGGCAATTTCTACGCGATCGGCACGGCGGAACTTACGGTTCCGAACGGCTTGCCCGACGAATACGGCATCCGCACCTCGTTGTTCGCCGATGTGGGCACTCTGGGTTATCTGGACGATCGCTACAGGACGAACCCGGACGGCACCACCGACGTCCAGATCGCTGATGATCTGGCGTTGAGGGCTTCGGCGGGTCTCAGCGTTCACTGGCGCTCGCCGATGGGCCCCATCCGCTTCGACTTCGCCAAGGTGTTATCGTCGGAAGACTACGATCGGCGTGAATCCTTCCGCTTCTCGACCTCAACTCAATTCTAAAGGCTTACAGATGAAGACCGCTTTCCTCGGGGCCGTGGCCCTACTCGCCTTAGGCGCACAAGCCGTTCAGGCTCAGACGGCCGGGCCCGCCAATCCTGGTCCCGCCATTCCCGGCGTTTGCGTCTACCACAATGAACGGTTGCTCGCGCAGTCCACCGCCGGCCAGGCGTTGAACAGCGGCATGCAGCGGCTGGTGCAAGAGGTGCAGGCGGAACTTACGCCCTACAGCAACACCATTCAGTCCGAGGCTCAGCAGATTCAGCAAGGGGCGGCGGATCCCGACGGGTCGCGTCTGCGCGCTCTGCAGCAGAGGGTGCAGGAAGCCCAACAGCTGGAGCAAACCCGCGAAGTCGAGCTTCGCTACACTCGCGCTCAGCAGTTGAATATCATCGCTCAAGCCGTTGATCCCATTGTGGTCGCTGTTCATCAGGAACGCGGCTGCGGCATCCTGATCGACCGCGAGAGCGTCTATATCGTCAATCCCGCCATGGACGTGACCGACACCGTGATCGAACGGTTAAATGGGCAGTTGCCCACGCTCAGCTTCACGCGTCAGTCGCCGCCCCAGCAGCAGGCGCCCGCCGGCCAGCCTGGCACCGTGCCCAACCCGTAAGGCTAGAGAGGAGGGCGTCCATGCCCGACGCCCGCTTCTTCGAAACCCTGCCGTCGCTGACGGTCGCCGACCTCGCCGCCCGCTCGGGCTGCGAGGTCGTTCGCGATTCGGCGGTGACGATCTCGGCGGTCGCTCCGCTGGCGACGGCGGGCGGCGACGCCGTGGCCTTCCTTGGTGATCGCAAATATGCGGCCGTCCTTGCCGTGACCCGCGCCGGGGCGGTGATCCTGCATCCCGACATGTTGGAGCACGCGCCGGACGGTCCCGCGATCCTGACCTCTCGCGAGCCGCAGGCCGCCTGGGCGCGGGCGTCGCTGTTGCTGCACCGCCCGCGCGAGCTGGACGCCACGTCGGGCGTGCACCCTGACGCGCGGCTCGAGCAGGGCGTGGGGGTCGCCGCCGGCGCGGTGATCGGGGCTGGGGTCGAGATCGGTCGCGGCACGCGGATAGGGGCCAATTCGGTGATCGGGCCGGGCGTCGCCATCGGCCGCGACTGCCGGATCGGCGCGAATGCCACCGTCGGCTTCGCGCTGATCGGCGACCGTGTGACCCTGCTGGCCGGGGTGCGGATCGGCGAAGCCGGTTTCGGCGCGGCCGTGTCCCGCCAGGGGCCGGTCGATGTTCCACAGCTTGGACGAGTGATCCTGCAGGACGATGTCACGGTCGGCGCCAACAGTTGCATCGACCGGGGCGCCTATGACGACACGGTCATCGGCGAGAATACAAAGATCGACAACCTGGTCATGGTCGGACACAATTGTCGGATCGGGCGCAATAATCTGATGGCGGCCAACACCGGCATCTCTGGTTCGGTGACCAGCGGCGACAATGTCATTTTCGGGGGCAAGGCAGGGATCGCGGATCACCTGACGATTGGCGAGGGGGCGCGGGTCGCGGCAGGGGCGGGGGTGCTTCAGAACATCCCGGCAGGCGAGACCTGGTCCGGCTACCCGGCCCGGCCTTTGCGACAGTTCTTGCGCGACACGATCTGGCTGTCCAAACAGGCCGCTCGCAAGGGAGCCAGGGACGGATGAGCGAAGAGACTCAGGCGGTGGTCGATTACGCCGAGGTGATGCGGAGGCTGCCGCATCGCTATCCTTTTCTTCTGGTTGATAGGGCTGAGGAGTTTGTGCCGGCGACCTCGATCGTCGGCATCAAGAACGTCAGCCACAACGAGCCCTTCTTTCCCGGTCACTTTCCGATCGATCCGGTTATGCCGGGCGTCCTGATCGTCGAGGCCATGGCCCAGACCGGCGCGCTCTTGATGTCCAAGACTCTGGACGTGGCGGTGGCTGACAAGGTCATCATGTTCATGTCGATCGACGGGG
>CAZITK010000069.1:0-8919 GCA_964542145.1 uncultured Brevundimonas sp. | reverse complement strand
GACTTCCAGAAGGGTTATCTGATTGTCGACCGTGCGGGGGTTCAGGTGTTGCGCGATCCCTATACGGCCAAGCCCTATGTGCTGTTCTACACGACCAAGCGCGTCGGCGGCGGGGTGCAGGACTTTGACGCGATCAAAGTCGTGAAGTTCGCGGCGACGTAGTCGCCGAGGGCTTAGGGAGTAGGGCTTAGGGAGTAGGGACGCGGTGGAAGGGGCGACCCTAATTCCTACTCCCTAAGACCTAAGCCCTCGTTTTTTCAGACAACAAGCGAGGCGAAAGCCATGACCGAACCGGTGTCGCTGGCCGAGGCGAGGGTGTTCCTGCGCGTGGCGCATGGGGACGAGGACGAACTGATCCAGACGCTGCTGGAGGCGGCGCGGGCCCGGGTCGAGGGGGCGCTGGGCGAGGCGGTGACGGCGGAGGCGCCGGCGCCCCTGCGGCTGGCGATCCTGATGCTGGCGCTCATGGCCTATGAGCGGGGGGAGGCGGCGGTGTCGATGGTGACGGTGGAGCCCTGGCTGGCGCCCTATCGGAAGGTGCGGCTGTGACTAAACATTCTGGTGGGCGCTATCGGCCTTCGGCCTCCTTGAGCGCGAGCGGCATGCGCCGTCTGGCCGAGTTGGTCGAGGCGGTGGAGAGCGAGACGGCCCAGGGCGGCCGGGCGGTCAGTTACGAACTGCTGGGCGTGGTGTGGCTGGCGCTGGGGCGGCGCGTCCAGTCCGAGGGTCAGGGCGCTGCGGGGCGTCCAGAGGCGGTGGAGCGGCTGGAGGCGGTGACGCGGATGGAGCCGCGCCTGGTCGCCGGGCGGATCGTGCGGCTGGATGGGCAGGACTGGCGCATCCGGCTGGTGGATCCGGACCGGCCGCGGCCGGGGCGGGCGACGCTGAGCCTGGAAAGGAACTCCCGATGAGCGAGTCAGCGGGGAGCGAACTCGCGGTGACCGATCACCAGGCGGCGCTGGTCGCCGGGGTCATCGCGCGGCTGAAGGCCGATGCGGGGGTGCGGGCGGTGCTGGGGGCCGATCCGCGCATCTGGGACCGGGCGCCGGCGGAGGCGCTGCACCCCTTCATGACCGTGGGGCCGGTTGAGAGTCGTCCGGTCCGGGGGCTGGGGTGCGGCGAGGAGCATCGCCTGACGCTGACCTGCGCCTCGTCGTTCCAGGGGCTGGAGGAGGCGCGGGCGGCGATCGCAGCGGCGCGCGCCTGTCTGGACGACTGCCGGCCGGAGCTCGAAGGGGTGCGGGTCATCAGCCTGACGGCGACGATGGCGGAGACCTTTCACGGCCGTGGATACGCCCGCGCCTATGGGGTGCTGAGGGTGCGGGCGGTGACGGAGGCGGGGGAGTAGGGCTTGGGGAGTAGGGCTTAGGGAGTAGGGCTTAGGGAGTAGGGTGGCGAGGGCAGCGACCTGAGATCCCTTCTACCCCCTAAGCCGTGCTCCTAAGCCTTCTTCGCGAGCGGCGGATACACACACGGGAGAGGACGCATGGCGGCTCAACGCGGCAAGGACATGTTGCTGAAGATCAGCGACGGGGCGACGCCGGAGGCGTTCGAGACGGTGGCGGGCCTGAGGGCGCGGACCATCGCCCTGAACGCGCGGTCGGTGGACGTGACGGATTCCGACAGCGCCGGGCGGTGGCGAGAGCTGCTGGCGGGGGCGGGGGTGCGCTTGGCCGAGGTGCGCGGGCAGGGGGTGTTCCGCGATGCGGCCTCCGACGCCCTGATGCGCGAGGCCTTCTTTGATCAGGCGGCGCGACGCTGGCGCCTGATCGTGCCGGATTTCGGCATGATCGAAGGGCCGTTTCAGATCACCCGGCTGGAATACGCCGGCGAGCATGAGGGCGAGGCGAGTTTCGCCGTGACCCTGGAGAGCGCGGGTGCGCTGCTGTTTGAAGCCCTTTGACGCCGTCATGTTCGGACTTGATCCGCGCAGCCAGGCGCTCGGAACTCGCCACCGGTGCGGCTGGACCCTCGGGTCAAGCCCGAGGGTGACGGCGGTTAGAAGAGAGGTGACGACATGGCCAACGGGGCAAGGGGCGAGGTGACGGCGGAACTGGCGGGGGTGGAGCGGACGCTGTGCCTGACGCTGGGGGCGCTGGCGGAGATCGAGACGGGGCTGGGTGTCGCCGGGTTCGATGCCCTGGCGGCGCGGATGCGGACGCTGTCGGCGGGGGATCTGCTGGTGGTGCTGGCGGCGCTGTTGAGGGGCGGCGGAGAATTGGAGCTGGCGCGCGGGCTGGGCGAGGCGCGGGTCGATCCGCGCGCGGCGGCCGAGGCGGTGGCGCGGGCCTTCGCGGCGGCGGCGTAGGGAATGGACTGGGGCGAGGCGCTCAAGGCCGCTCTGGCGATGGGCGTGGCGCCCGAGGCCTTCTGGCGGCTGTCACTGACAGAATGGCGGATGCTGGCGGGGCCGGCGGCCGGGACGGCGCCGATGTCGCGTCGGGAGCTGGACGCGCTGAGGGCGGCATGGCCTGACGAAGGGAGATGGATCCATGATTGACGCGCGAGCCAGTCCGGAGGACGGCGAGGCGGAGGCCCTGGCGCGTGTCGGCGAGGCGGCGGCGGCGCTGGAGGCGTTGCGCGAGCCGGGAGAGCGGGCGGCCCAGGCCATCGATGACGCCTTCGCCCGGGCCGGGTCGAGCCTGGCGCGGTCGCTGGCGCGGGCGGCGGCCGACGGGGAAATCAGCCTGGCCGAACTGGCGCGGGCGGTGATCGGGACGCTGAACGGGTTGTTCGGCGGGGCGGGGCCCGGCGGGGGCTCGGGATGGATCGGGGCGCTGGCGCAGGGGGTGACGGGGCTGCTGGCGGGCGTGTTCAGCGGTCGCGCGGCTGGCGGCGGCGCGCCGTCAGCGCCGCCCGTGGATCTGCGCGCCCTGGCGGCGCCGCGCGCGCCGGTGAGGACGACACGGGTCGAGCGCGATCGACTGGTGGAACGTCGCGAGACCCGCACCCTCGAGGGCGCGGCGCCGGTGGTGGTGAACCTGACCCTGCAGGGGCCGGCCGAAGGGCTGCTGCGCTCGGAGGCGCAACTGGCCCAGACCCTGGCGCGGGCGGCGGCCCTGGGCGCGCGGCGGCTGTGAAGGCGCGTTCGCAATGCCCGCTCATCCCACCGCGGAGAGGTGAGAGGAATCCCTATTCGAACGTCTCGGGGGCGACGCCGCCCTTGGGATCGGGGCCGAAGCGGTTCGGCCCGACCGTGCCGGGCATAAGGCCGATCCAGAGCAGGAAGCCGAGGCCGAGCAGGGCGCTGAGCGCGAAGACGCCCAGCGCAGGACCCATGACGGCCAGCATGGCCAAGGGGTTGTCGTCCCACATCTCGCCGGTGGCGATGGCGCCCATGCCGATCATCCCGAAGCCGACGAAGAACAGAATGGTCCCCGCGACCCAGGGCAGGGCCACCCACCAGCCGGTCTGGCCCATGTCATGGAGCCGCTTCACCGAGATGGCCAGGTTGGGCCAGATGAGGAGCAGGCCGATCAGGCCGCCGATCAACGGCAGCCAGCTGGTGACGATGCCGATGGCGAACAGGATGACCCAGGCGATCCAGAAATGGCTGCGGCGGATGCGGCCGTCGAAGGACAGCATCACATGCCGCCAGTCGATGTCGGCGCCGGCCCCCGACCCGGTGGCTCGGGGGGTGTAGCCGGGGCGCGTGGCGGCGTCTCCGGCCAGGGGCATGATGTTGGTGGCGATGTCGCCCGAGGCGACGAAGTCGACGCGCTGACCGGCGCGCGGGACGCCGAGGCCTGGAAAGCCCGCACGGTCGAAGCCGTAACGCTGGCCGTCGTCACCTGAGATCAGGCCCATGCCCGTGACGTCGTCGAAGCTGAGAATTTCACCACGCACGTTGAAGCCTCCCCTTGAAGTGCAGGCCGGAGTTGGCCGCGTTTCGGAGGCGCGCGCAAGAGAACGCGGGTCTGACCATGAATTTTCACGAAGTGCGGCTGCCGGCGCGGCTGGCGTTCGGGTCCACGGGCGGGGTGGAGCGACGAACGGAGGTGGTGACCCTGGGCTCGGGATTCGAGCGGCGATCCAGTCCGTGGCTGAACGGGCGTCGGCGCTATCTGATCGGGGCGGGGCTGCGCTCGCTGGAGGACATGGCGGCCCTTACAGAATTCTTTGAGGCGCGTCGGGGGCGGCTGTTCGGGTTCAGGTTCCGGGACTTCGCCGATTTCAGGAGCTGCGGGCCGGGCGGACAAGTCTCGCCCGTGGATCAGGTGATCGGGACGGGCACGGGGACGGCGACGGGGTTCCAGCTGGTCAAGCGATACGGCGACGCGGCGGGCGGCTGGCTGAGCCGGGTGATCGCCAAGCCGGCAGCCGGCAGCGTGCGCGTGGCGGTGGACGGGGCGGAGGTCGGGCCGGGGCTGGCGTCGGCCGATGCGACGACGGGCGAGGTGGTGTTCGAGACGCCGCCGGCGCCGGGCGCCGCGATCACGGCGGGCTTTCTCTTCGACACGCCGGTCCGGTTCGATTCCGACCGGATCGAGGTGACGCTGGAGACCTTCGGCGCCGGGCGGATGGCGGCGATGCCGTTGGTGGAGGTGAGGGTTTGAGCCTCTTCCTTCTCCCAAGGGGAGAAGGGTCAGCTGAGGTGGGGGCGGTAGCGGCGGATCGCGTCGATGATGAGATTGGGATTGGTCAAGGCCGCGTCGTTGCGAAACCGGGCCACGGTCCAGCCGAGGTCGGAAAGCCTGGGGTCGCGTTGCGCGTCGCGAGCCTCTGTGAGGTTGTGGATCCCACCGTCGAGCTCGATGACGAGCCGCAGCGCATAGCAGGCGAAATCGACGACGTAGGGGCCGAGAGGAACCTGGCGTCGGAACTTCAGGTGGGCGAGGCGGCGATCTCGCAGGAGGCGCCAGAAGGCCCGCTCCGCCAAGGTCATGTCGCCTCGCAGGCGTCGGGCCGTCTTCAGAGCGCCCGGGTCGGCATCGGGCATGGGAGCTGGCTTCAGCAGCCCTCAGCCGTCGGGCTGACGCCCGCCACCTTCTTCCAGAGGGAGAAGGAAGGGAAGGTGAAATGAGAACTCTGCCTTCGGGCCTCTCCGAGCGCGTGGCGGGCGGGGCGGCGATGCTTTGCCATGTGTGGATCGCCCGGCGCTCGGACGGGGCGCGGTTCGGGTTCACCGATCATGACCGGGACCTGGAGGTGGACGGAGTGGTCTGCCGGGCGGGGACGGGCTGGACCGCCGGGGCGGCGGAGACGGGGGAAGGGACGGCGCCGGGGCAGGCCTCGGCGTCGGGGGTGCTAGACGTCGAGGCGATCTCGGACGGCGATGTGGCGACCGGGCTGTGGGACGGGGCGGAGGTGTCGCTGTGGCGGGTCGACTGGTCCGCGCCGGCCTTGCGCGTGCGGCTGTGGGTCGGGCGGCTGAGCCGGATCACGCGGGCGGGGGAGGCCTTCACCGCCGAGGTCGAGGGGCCGCTGGCCAGGCTGGAGCGGGTGGTGGGTCGGACCTATGGGCGGCTGTGCGACGCGCAGCTGGGCGACGGGCGTTGCGGGGTCGATCTGGCCGGCTGGCCCGAGGGGACGGCGTGCGACCGGCGCTTTCGGACCTGCGGCGAGCGGTTCGGCAATGCGGTGAATTTCCGGGGCTTTCCGGACATTCCGGGCGACGACTTCCTGACGGCCATGCCGGCCGAGGGCGGACGCCATGACGGGGGAAGCCGGCGATGAGGGGGGCGACCGGCCAACCCGGACATTCAGCGACTGTCCATACGAACCCCACCCGACCGCTTCGCGGCCACCGTCCCCATGAAGGGGAGGGAGAGGTTCGGCGTCTGGCTCTGGCGGAGGCGCGCACCTGGCTGGGGACTCCCTATCGGCATCAGGCGTCGGTGAAGGGGGCGGGGTGCGATTGCCTGGGGCTGGTCAGGGGGGTGTGGCGAGGGCTTTACGGGGCGGAGGCGGAGGCTCTGCCGCCCTATGCGCCGGACTGGGCGGAGCGGGGCGGCGAGGAGCTGATGCTGGCGGCGGCCGGACGATGGCTGGTCCCGGTGGAGCGCACGGCGGCGCGGCCGGGGGATGTGCTGCTGTTCCGCATGGCCGAGGGGGCGCCGGTGAAACACTGCGCGATCCTGAGCGCCGCGGGCGAGCCGGGCGCGCGGATGATCCACGCCTATTGGGGGCGGTCGGTGATTGAAAGCTGGATGGGCGACTGGTGGAAGCGGCGGATGGTCGCGGCCTTCACCTGGCGGGATGATGAGGATGTTTCATGGCGCAGGTGATCCTGGGCGGGATCGGCGGGGCGATCGGGGGTGGGATCGGGCGGACGCTGGGGGCGGTGGCCGGACGCGCGCTGGATGGTCTCCTGGTGTCGAGCCTGGCGGCGCCGCGTCAGCGGGGGCCGCGGCTGGAGACGCTGAAGCTGCAGGCCACGGCGGAAGGGCAGCCGATGGCCTGTGCGCTGGGCCGGGTGCGGGTGACCGGCCAGATGATCTGGGCGGCGCGGTTCCTGGAGCGGAGGAACGAGCAGGGCGGCG
Source organism: uncultured Brevundimonas sp. (assembly GCA_964542145.1). Classification (GTDB taxonomy): domain Bacteria; phylum Pseudomonadota; class Alphaproteobacteria; order Caulobacterales; family Caulobacteraceae; genus Brevundimonas. The sequence continues at coordinate 2,437 of CAZITK010000069.1, read as the reverse complement.
GCAAGGGCGGGCCGCGCACGGTCGATTACGACTATTCGCTGAGTTTCGCCGTAGCGCTGTGCGAGGGGCCGATCGACGGTATCGGGCGGGTGTGGGCCGACGGCCAGCCGCTGCGCCTGGATGGGGCGACGATGCGGGTGCATCTGGGCGCCGAGACCCAGCAGCCGGATGATCTGATCGCGGCCGTCGAGGGCGCCGCTCCGGCCTATCGCGGCACGGCCTATGTGGTGTTCGAGGATCTGCCGCTGGCGGCGTTCGGCAACCGGGCGCCGCAGCTGAGTTTCGAAGTGTTTCGGCGGGTGTCGGCCCCGGACGGGCTGGAACAGATGCTGGAGGGGGTGTGCCTGATCCCGGGGGCCGGCGAGTTCACCCTGGCCACGCAGGCCGTGTTCCGGCGCGAGGGGCTGACCCGGACGAGGGCGGAGAACCTGAACACCATGATCGGCTCGCCCGACCTGAGGGTGGCGATCGATCAGCTGGAGCGCGACTTTCCGCGCGTGAAGCGGGTCAATCTGGTGGTCGGCTGGTTCGGGACGGACCTGCGCGCCGGAGAGTGCCGCATCCGGCCGGGGGTGGAACGACGCGACAAGCCTACCGAGCCGATCGTCTGGGGCGTGGCGCGGATGGGGCGGGAGGACGCGCATCTGATCTCGGACCATGAAGGACGGCCGGCCTATGGCGGGACGCCGTCGGACCAGACGGTGGTCGATGCGGTGCGGATGCTCAAAGGGCGCGGCTATGAGGTCGTGATCTATCCGTTCGTGTTCATGGACATCGCGCCGGGAAATGGCCTGCCCGATCCCTACGGCGGGTTCGAACAGGCGTCGTATCCGTGGAGGGGACGGATCACGGGATCGGACCGGACGGCGGCCGTTGTGGAGGAGGTCGCGAGCTTCTTCGGCGGGGTGGGCGACTGGGGTCTGAGGCGGATGGCGCGGCATTATGCCGAGCTGGTGGTCGAGGCCGGGGCGGACGGGATGCTGATTGGCTCGGAACTGCGTGGGGTCACGACTCTGCGTGACGACGCGGGCGGGTATCCGGCGGTCGCGGAACTGGTGGCGCTGGCTGGCGAGTGTCGAACGATCCTGGGGGGCGGGCGCAGCCTGAGCTATGCGGCGGACTGGAGCGAATATTTCGGGCACCAGCCGGCGGACGGGTCGGGCCACGTCGCCTTTCACCTCGATCCGCTGTGGGCGAGCGCGGCGCTGGATCACGTCGCCGTCGACTGGTACGCGCCGATCAGCGACTGGCGCGGGGGCGAGGTCGGGGGCGAGGCGCATCTGGACGCTCTGGAAGGCTGGGACGGGGCGCACGACCCCGACTATCTCGACAGCCGGATCGAGGGCGGGGAGGGGTTCGACTGGTTCTACGCGAGCCCGACGGACAGAGACGCCCAGACGCGGACGCCGATCACCGACGGGGCGCATGACGAGCCGTGGATCCATCGCGTCAAGGATCTGAGGAACTGGTGGGGGCGGGCGCACCATGACCGCCCGGACGGGGTGCGCTCGGCGGCGCCGACCGCCTGGAGCGCCGGGATGAAGCCGATCCGGCTGGTGGAGTTCGGCTGCGCGGCGGTGGACAAGGGGGCCAATGCGCCGAACCTGTTCGTCGATCCCAAGAGCAGCGAGAGCCATCTGCCGCCCTATTCCACGGGCGATCGCGACGACCTGATGCAGCGCCGCGCGCTGGAAGCCATGCTGAGGCACTGGCGCGATCCGGCGAACAATCCGCAGGCGACGGAATACGACGGGCGGATGATCGAGGGGCTGGACGCCTGGTGCTGGGACGCGCGGCCCTATCCGGACTTTCCGGCGCGGGTGGAGGTGTGGGCCGACGGGCCCAACTGGACCGGGGGACACTGGCTGAACGGGCGGGCCATGGGCGACGGCTCGGACCTGATCCGGGCGGTGCTGGAGCGCGGCGGGCTGGACGAGACGCAGTTTGCGATCCGGGGCGTCGAAGGGGCGGCGGCGGGCTATCTGATCGACCGGCCGATGCGGACGCGCGACGCGCTGGAGCCGCTGTTGTCGGCGTTCGGGGCCGAGGCGGCCGAGCAGGGCGGCCGCGTCGCGGTGATCGGGCGGCCGGACGCGGTGATCGAGGTGTCGAGCGCGAGCCTGGCGCTGCCCGAGGACGGGCCGGCGATCCGGGCGACGCGGACGCTGGAGGCGACGCCGGACCAGGTGCGGGTGCGGTTCATCGACGAGACGGCCGACTATCAGACCGGGGCGGTGTCGGCGCGGCGGGCGGATACCGGCGGCGGCGGCGCGGATGTCGATCTGCCGCTGGCGGCCAGCCCGGCCTTCGCCCGGCGGGCGGCGCGGCGGCTGCTGGAAGGGGCGAGCGCCGAGACGATCAGCCTGGCGCTGGACCCGGTCACGGCCCTGAGGCTGGAGCCCGGCGACGGGGTGCGGGTGGCCGGGCGCGAGGGGCT
>CAZITK010000068.1:0-9042 GCA_964542145.1 uncultured Brevundimonas sp. | reverse complement strand
GGTCTCGATCCGAGGCTTCGGCCCGCTGGCGGCCGGAAGCAACGTCGACCGCGCCCTGTCCCAGCCGGCCGCCGACGAGATCGCCCGCTATATGCGGGAGCAGGGATTGGAGAACGCCGCCCTGGTCGGGCACTCGCTCGGCGGCCAGATCGCTCTGCGCGTGGCGGCGAGCGAGCCGCAGCGGATCAGCCGGGTCATGGCGGTCGATTCCTCGCCCTTCTTTCCTTCCTTGGTCGACGCCCGCACCACGACGGAGGACGTGCGCCCCCTGGCCGAACTGGCGCGCACCGCCATCCTGTTTCTGGGCGGCGAGGCTCTGCAGGTTCAGGCGCCGGAACTTGGTCGCAACCTTGGGGGCGCAGCCGATGCCGTGTTTGGCACCCTGGGTTGGCAGGGCGGCGACCGCCGCGTCCTGGCCCAGGGCCTTTACGAAGTCATGACTTCGGACCTCCGTCCCGCCCTGACGCGCATCCGGGCTCCCGTCACCGTCGTCTATGGCTGGAGCCGGCAGCAGGATTCTCCTCGCGCTCGCGTCGATGGCCTGTTCCGCAATGGGTTTCGCGATCTCCCCAGCCCGCCCACCTATGAGCGTATCGAGGGTGCTCAGCACATGGTGATGATCGACCGCCCAGAAGCCTTCGCCGAGGCCATGGACCGCTTCCTCGCGGGTTGACGCCCAGGGCGCTCCGCGTTCCGCCTCGACTATCCGCCGTTTTTCGGGCATAGGGCCGCACCCTGTCGCTCGCGCCCCCGCCCGGCGCGCGCGGCCGTTGTCGTTTTCACACGGGCGAGAGAGGCTGCATGGCCAAGGAAGAACTGCTCGAGTTTCCCGGCACGGTCAGCGAACTGCTGCCCAACGCCACCTTCCGCGTGACGCTCGAGAACGACCACGAAATCATCGCCCACACCGCCGGCAAGCTGCGCAAGAACCGTATCCGGGTGCTGGCCGGCGATAAGGTCCTGGTCGAGATGACGCCCTATGATCTGACCAAGGGCCGCATCACCTATCGCTTCCGCTGAGGCGCGCGGCCGTGGCCGGCCTAGCCTCGACATCTGAGCGGACGCCCCTCGTGCTCGCCTCGGCCAGCCCGCGGCGCATCGAACTCCTGGCCCAGATCGGCGTCCGCCCCGACGCCGTCGTCCCCGCCGACATCGACGAGACTCCCAGGAAGGGCGAGACCGCCCCGATCCTGGCGGCCCGCCTGGCGCGCTCAAAGGCCGAGGTGGTGGCGGCGTTGCATCCCCACGCCCTGGTGCTCGCCGCCGACACTGTGGTGGCCGTGGGCCGGCGTTTTCTCGAAAAGCCTGCCGACGAGGCCGAGGCGGCGCAGTTCCTGCGTTTGCTCTCGGGCCGCAACCACCGTGTGCTGACGGGCGTCGCCCTCGCCCGGCCGGGCTGCCAGTCGACGGTGCGGGCCGTCGAGACCCGCGTGGCCTTCAAGACCCTGTCCGAGGCCGAGATCGCCGCCTATGTCGCCACGGGCGACTGGCGCGGCAAGGCCGGCGCCTACGCCATCCAGGGGCCGGCCGCCGCCTTCGTCCGCCGCATCGTCGGCAGCCATCCGGCGGTGATGGGCCTGCCGCTGTACGAGACTATGAATCTCCTGGTCGGAGCCGGCTGGACCCCGCTCTCCGAGCCATGAGCAGGATCGAGGTCTTCCTCGACGACACGCCGGGCGAGACCCGCGCCGTCATTGCCCGCGACGGCCGGTGGGAGCGCCTCCTGATCGCGCGAGAGAGTGATCCCCCCGAGCATCGCCTGGGCGCCCGCCTGGTCGGCCGGGTCGTCGAGATCGTCCCCGGCGCCGGCGGCGCCTTCGTCGATCTGGGCGTGGGCGAGCTGTTCGGCTTCCTGGCGATCGGCAAGGCCGGCGGCCTGGCGCAGGGCCAGTCGGTCGAGGTCGAGATCACGGCCGAGCCGCGCGTCGGAAAGGGTCCGGCGCTTCGACGCCTCGGCCCGGCCGAGGGCGCGCCGCGCCTCCTGGCGCGCGGCCCATGCATCGCCGACCAGCTGGCGAGTCTGGGGTCCAGCGTCCAACCCGTCACCGGCGCCAGCGCCATTCAGGCCGTATGGGACGCAGAGGAGGAAGCCCTCGCCCCCGTCCATCGCTTTCCCGAACACGGCCTCGCTCTGGCCGTCGAGCGCACCCGCGCCCTGGTCGCCGTCGACATCGATCACACGGCCGCGAACGGCCGCGAGGCGCGCAGGGCCCGACGCGAGGCCAACCGCCACGGCCTGATCCAGGCGGCGCGGCTGATCCGCCTCAAGGGTTGGGGCGGGCTGATCGCGATCGATCTGATCGGCGTCGGCCACGATGGCGAGGAGATCGGGCGCTGGGCCCGAGCCGCCTTCGACACGCCGGGCGCCGCCTTCGGCCCGGTCAATCGCTTCGGCGTTCTTCAGCTCTCTCTGCCCTGGGGCTCTCGCCCGGTTGAAGAAGGGCTGTTGGGGCCGGACGGGGGACGGACCCTGTCCGCCCGCGCCGTGGACCTCACGCGGCGGCTGCGTCACGCAATGCTCACCGACACCGCCAGCCCGCGATTGATCGCCGTCTGCGCGCCTGAAGAGGTCGAGGAGGCCGCGCCGCTTGTCGCGCGTTTGGGCCCCCGCGCCGGCCTGGCCGCCGATGCGGGCGCGCGACCCGGCCAAGCCGTGATAAGGCAAGGATGATGTCCAAGGTCTCCGCCCCACCCCCCGCCGCCTGTCCCATCTGCAAGGACAGGCCCGCCTTGCCGGCGTACCGTCCATTCTGCTCGAAACGCTGCGCCGACATTGATCTCGGCCGCTGGTTCACCGGCCGCTACGCGGTACCTGGCCCGACCGCGACGGATGAGGCCGGCGAAGAGTGATCAGGGCCGTGAAATTCGCACGCCTCGCCCGCTGGACAGCCCATTCGGCCTCGCCTATAGACGCCGCTCCCCGCCGATGGCGGGCGCCGAATGGCCGTGGCCTGGATAGCTCAGTTGGTAGAGCAGCGGATTGAAAATCCGCGTGTCGGTGGTTCGAATCCGCCTCCAGGCACCACTTTCCCCGCGACATGCACGGGTCGACCTTGTCTTGCGTTTCGCAACGCCGACGGGAGGTCGTTGAGCCCCCGTGAAGAAGGGCGTTGAAACCGTGAACAGGGCGTAATGCTGGTGGCGCTTCGGAGGCGATGACCGATGCGCGGCCGGATCCATTTGCGACCGGAGTATCGCCATGATCGCATTTTCATTCCAGTTTCCACCATTGGCGCGCATTACACATGCGTCACATGGTCGTCCTCTCTCCGCCGCCGGTGAAAACGGGGCTAGCGCCCTTGACGCTCTGGTAACGGTTCGCCAAAGGGTTTCGACCGCTGTCATCGCGCAGGACGGCGGGCGGCCGTCGATCACAGACTCCTCGACGACCGCCTTCGCCTCTCACGGGGCGCCGAAGTGCGCGAGACCAGCGTTTCGACGACGGGCAGTCGCCCGCCGTCGTTCACGTTTTTCAATGAGGACCCCCCGTTTTTCGCGGAGGATCCTTCGGTCCCATGAGTCAGACCAAGCAGGAACTGGCGAACTATGCTCGATAGCAAAAAGATGAACCCTCTGATCGCCCTGGCCGGCTTCGCCGTCCTGATGGCGAGCTCGCCGGTCCTCGCCCAGGCGACCCCGGCTCCCGCTCCGGCGACGGCCCCGGCCACAACCCCGGCAGATCCTGCCGCAGCTGACGCCACGGCCGCCCCCGCGCCCGCCCCTGTGGTCGAAAACGCCGAGCCCGAAGCCGTGGGCGGCGCCGACCACGGCAAGCTGACCGTCGCCAACATGTTCATGCTGGCCGAACTGGTCGTGCAGATCGTCATGATCGGCCTGCTCCTCGCTTCGGTCTTCTCCTGGACCCTGCTGGTCATCAAGCTGATCGAATTCAGCAGCCTGAACCGCAAGACCGATCAGTTCCTGGAGGCTTTCCGCGGCGCCCGGTCGATCGACGATATCCACTCGGTCTCCACCTCGGAAGACTTCGAAGGCAACCCGCTGGCCGATATGGCCGCTGCGGCGACCGAGGAAGTTCGCCTGTCCCGTCAGGCCGGGCTCGCCATCAACGGCGAATTCCGCGATTCGACCTTGCTTCGCGCCCAGACCGCGGTGGCCGCAGTCCAGGCCTCCATCGGCAAGCGTCTGTCGGGCGGTCAACAGTTCCTGGCCTCGACCGGTTCGAACGCCCCGTTCATCGGTCTGTTCGGCACGGTGTATGGCATCATGAACTCGTTCATCGGCATCGCGAACACCAACACGACCAACCTGGCCGTCGTGGCCCCCGGCATCGCCGAGGCCCTGCTGGCCACCGGCATCGGCCTGTTCGCGGCTATCCCTGCGGTTATCTTCTATAACTACTTCAACACCCGCATCGCCGCCTACGGCGTCCGTTCGGATGGATTCAACGCCGAGCTGATCAACGCCCTGTCGCGTCAACTCGATAAGGGAGCGTAAGCGGTATGGCCGCCAAGCTCGGAGGCGGCGGCGGCGGCAAGTACTCCATCGAGCAGATGGGCGACATCAACGTCACGCCGTTCGTGGACGTCATGCTCGTTCTGCTCATCATCTTCATGGTGGCGGCTCCGCTCGCCAGCGTGAGTGTTGAGGTGGAGCTACCGCCCGCTGTCGCACCGCCCGCGCAGAACCCGCCCAAGCCGGTCTACATTTCCATCCAGAATAATGGGAATGTCTATATCGGCGACGGACGGACCACCTTGGGCACCCTGGGCGACGATCTTCGTCGCCTGACGGGGGCCCGCAATCCCGACGAGGAGCGGATCTTCATCCGCTCCGACAGAGCCACGCGCTACGGTGATTTCATGCAGGTGATGAACGTCCTGCAGGATAACGGTTTCTACAGCGTGGCCCTCGTCGGCGAAGAGCAGAACTGAGGCCGGTCGCACAGCATGACGGAAGAATATCACCGCGACCCGATCCTCGATCCGCCGCGTCGAAAGAAGAAGAAGCTTTCGACCGGGGTGATCGTCGGCATCGCCATTTCCATCTTCGTGCACGGCCTCGCCGGCCTGTACCTCGTCAACCAGCGCTTCAAGCTCAAGGAGGTGACCTTCTCCGACGAGGCGGTGGACGTGGAACTGATCGCACCGGTTCCGCCTCCCCCGCCGCCGCCGCCGCCTCCCCCGCCGCCGCCGCCGGATACGCCCCCGCCGCCCAAGCTCCAGGTGCGTGAAGCGGTGATCACCACGGAGGCCCCGCCTCCGCCGATCACCCTGCCGATCGAGGCGACCAAGAAGGAGGACCGCGTCGAATACACCGGACCGCCGGTGATCGTCCCCGGACCGCCCCCGCCGCCGGCCCCGCCGGCGCCGCCGCGGCCCCCGGTGATCACCAACCCGAGCTGGGATCGCCGTCCGGCGCCGGAATATCCCGAGCGGGCCCTGTCCAGGAACATCCTTCAGGGACGAGTCGAGGTAGAGTGCGTCGTGAACCCCAACGGTTCGGTGTCGAATTGCTCGATCATTTCCGAGAGCCCAAGCGGCGCTGGTTTTGGTCAGGCCGCTCTGTCCGCGGCTCGCCGGGCGCGCTTGTCGCCTCGCTCGGTCGATGGCGTGGCCACGGGCGGTCGGGTGCGATTTCCGATATCGTTCGCCGCCAGCTGATACCCGCCGCAAGGCGGAACGAGTGACCCCGGGGCTTCGGCCCCGGGGTTTTTCCTTGCTCGGTCCGCGCCTCGCATCCCAGGACCAGGCTTGGGCGTTAAGCGGGTCACGCCATCCAATGAGCTGGAGAGATCGCCCATGTCGTCCGCCCGTTCGCGCCGCCACACCCTGCCGCTCGTCCTCGCCGGGGGACTGATCAGCCTCACGGCTTTGGGGGCCTGCGCATACAATGAGGCGTTGGGCCGCAACCAGTTCATCATTGCCGACGACCGCGCCATCAGCGCCCAGTCCGCCGCCGCATGGGCCGAACTGCTGAGAACCGAGCAGGTCTCCACCAACGCCGCCCAAATCCAGCGCGTCCGCACCGTCGGCCAGCGCATCGTTCAGGCCGCCGGCCTCGGCAATCGCAGTTGGGAATACGCGGTCTTCGTCGATCAGAGCCCGAACGCCTTCACCCTGCCCACGGGCCAGATCGGTGTGACAACCGGCATGCTCGGCCTAGTTCAGAACGATGACCAGCTCGCATCGGTGTTGGGTCACGAGATCGCCCACGTCGTCGCCCGGCATGCTCAAGAGCGCTACTCCACCACCCAGGCGGCCTCAGGCATCGTTCGCGGCGTTCAGGGCGCCGTCGGGTCGGATTACGGCCAGATCGCGGGTGTGATCGGCAGCGCCGGCGCTCAGTTCGGCGTGCTGCTGCCATTCTCGCGCGATCACGAGCTCGAGGCCGATCGCCTGGGCGTCGACTATCTGGCGGCGGCGGGCTATCGGCCGTCCCAGGCCGTCGCCCTGTGGCGTCTGATGGCTCAGCAGCGTCAAGGCTCGACCCCGCAGTTCGCCTCCACCCATCCGTCCGACGCCACCCGCATCCAGAGGCTGGAAGAATATATCGCCAGTCGCGGCTGGAACTGACCGGCAATCCCGTCCGGGCGTATTCCATCGCTTGATCGCGACGGCGGAGGCGGCTAGAGACCCCTCCTCGCGATGTCGCGCAGCCTTAGCTCAGATGGTTAGAGCGCCGGTTTGTGGAGCCGGAGGTCCTCGGTTCGATCCCGAGAGGCTGTACCATCCCGGGTCGGTCCCTGTCCGGGATCGACGACCCCGCCTTGAGCGTTTCATCGGCGCCCGCTTCAGGAGGTGACCATGACGCTGCGCTCGTTTTCCCGCTCGACCCTTTCTGCCGTCTCGATCGCCGGACTGATCCTGTCCGCGCCCAGCCTCGCCCTGGCCCAGCCCGCCGGCGATCCGGTGGCCGATCTGTTGCGCCGAGCCCCCCCCAGCCAGCCTCAAGATCGCTGGGATCCAGCGTGGGACGAACCGGCGCGACCGGTCGAAGCAGGAGGGTCTGTCGCGTCAGAGGACGATCCCGAGGTGTCGATCACGCAGCGGCTGAACGCGGGCGTGCTGGAGGCCGACCAGGCCATCGTGGCCAGGAACGCCGAGGCTGAGGCCCGATGGCGCGCCGAGGTCGCGGCGACCGAGGAGATCGCCGCCACCGAACAGACCGCCTACCAGCGCGCCCTGGCCGAACATCAGCGCATGGTCATGCAGCAGCACGCCGATCATGACGCGCGGATGCGAGCCTGGCAGGCCCAGGCCGACGCGTGCCGGCGCGGCGTCCGCCAGGCGTGCGTCGCCTGGCATCGGGAACGTTAGAGCCGCACTGATGCGCCCATGACGCGTCGGGCGCTCTCGGCTAAAGGGAGAGCGATGCCCCCTGCCCAACCCCTCCCCGTCGCGGTGCTGATTTCAGGCGCTGGGTCCAACATGGCGGCCCTGATCGACGCGGGATTGCAGCCCGGCGCTCCATACCGGGTGGTGGTGGTCATCTCCAATCGGCCGGAAGCCGCGGGCCTGGATCTTGCCAAGGCCAAGGGTGCGAACACGATCGTACTCGACCACCGCGCCTATCGCGACCGGTTGAGCCATGAAACGGCGTTGGACGCCGCGCTCGTGGCATCGGGCGCGCAATTGGTCGCCCTCGCCGGCTATATGCGGCTGCTGACCCCGTGGCTTGTGGGTCGCTGGGCCGGGCGGATGCTGAACATCCACCCTTCCCTGCTGCCGCTCTATCCCGGACTGGATACCCATGCGCGGGCCATCGCGGCCGGCGACGCCGAGGCGGGTTGTAGCGTGCATTGGGTCACCGAGGGGGTCGATGACGGCCCGCTCCTGGGGCAGGCGCGCTGTCCGATCCTGAAGGACGACACGCCCGAGCGCCTCGCCGAGCGGGTCAAGGTGCTAGAGCACCGCCTCTATCCGGAATGTCTGGCGCGGGCGGCGCGTGACATCATCCCTTCACCATGAAAAAAGCCCCGGCGCTGTTCGCCGGGGCTCTTGTTCGGACGCGGTCGGGTCAGCGGTCCGGGGTCGTGGCCGCGCCGGCCACGCCGCCGAGCACCGCGCCGGCCACGGTCGCGGTGGTGTCGCCACCGATCACCTGACCGGCGGCCGCCCCGCCCAGGGCCCCCGTCGCTGCGCGCTGTTCCATCGTGTAGCCGCAGGCCGACAGCGAAGCGACCAGGGCGCCCGCGGCGGCGATTTTCAGAATGTTTTTCATCAGGAAGCTCCATTTGGGGGGGTGAACCAGTGGATGAGGGAACGTTGGCCGCACGTGCCGGTTCCGCACCGCCGTCCTGCGCCCGCCCTCCTGCGCGCATGAAAAAGGCGGCCGGGGTTTGATCCCGGCCGCCGGAAAACGTCTCGACGATGGCGTCGATCAGCCGACGATCTGGTCGTCGCTGAAGAACTGCTCGATCTCGATCTTGGCGTTGTCTAGGCTGTCGGAGCCGTGGACGGAGTTCTCGCCGATCGACAGGGCGAACTGCTTACGGATAGTGCCCTCGGCGGCCTGTTCCGGGTTGGTGGCGCCCATGACTTCGCGGTACCTGGCGACGGCGTTGTCGCCTTCCAGCACCTGGACCACCACCGGTTCGGCGGTCATCTGACTGACCAACTCGCCGTAGAAGGGGCGCTCGGCGTGAACTTCGTAGAACTTCCTGGCCTGGGCCTCGGTCAGCTTGACGCGGCGCTGGGCGACGATGCGCAGACCGGCGTCCTCGATCACGGCGTTGATCTTGCCGGTCAGGTTACGGCGGGTCGCGTCGGGCTTGATGATCGAGAAGGTGCGTTCGGTCATGGGGAGGTTTCTGTTTGGGAGTTGAGGGTCGCGGGCTTATAGCGACGGCCTTCATCCTTTCCAAGGCGTCCCTTGAGCGCGGCCGTGACCTCGGCCCCTCGGGAACGCAAGCCGCGCGTATTCACCATGCTTCAGATCAACGACCTGACCTTCAACGCCTGGGGCCGCTCCTTTCTCGAGCACGCCTCGGTCAGCCTGCCGCCGGGCGCCAAGGTGGGGCTGGTGGGGCGCAACGGCATCGGCAAATCGACCCTGTTCAAGCTGATCCTGGGCGAGCTGGCC
>CAZITK010000067.1:0-9177 GCA_964542145.1 uncultured Brevundimonas sp. | reverse complement strand
GTGTTCCTTCAGCAGCCGGGCCTTGTCGCGCTGCCAGTCGCGTTCGGCCGAGGCCTCGCGTTTGTCGTGGGCCTTCTTGCCCTTGGCGATGGCGATCTCCAGCTTGGCCCTGCCGGCCGCGTTCAGATAGAGCCGGGTCGGGATGAGGGTGCGGCCCTCACGCTGGACCGCGCCGATCAGCTTGTCGATCTGCCGGCGATGGAGCAGCAGTTTTCGGTGGCGGCGCGGCTCATGATTGAATCGATTGGCCTGTTTGAAGGGCGGGATGTCCGCGTTGACCAGCACGATCTCGCGCCCCTCCACCGAGGCGTAGCTCTCCGCGATGTTAGCCCGCCCCGCGCGCAGGGACTTGATTTCGGTGCCCGTCAGAACGAGACCGGCCTCGAGCGTCTCTTCCAGGAAATAATCAAAGCGCGCCCGCCGGTTTTCGGCGAGCGTTTTCGCCTGGCTCTCTTTGTCGACCATCAGATAAGGCCTGCATCGCTGAGTCCCGCGTCGACTACTCCGCGCGCGTCCTTGCTGATCGACACCATCGGCAGGCGCAGTTCGTCGGCGCACAGGTCCAGTCTCGACAGGGCGTATTTGGCTGGGCCGGGAGAGGCTTCGACGAACATGGCCTTGTGAAGCGCGATCAGCCGGTCCTGCCACTGACGCGCCGTCGCCCAGTCGCCTTCGTTCATGGCGTTGCGCAAGGCGACCATGCCCTCCGGTGCGACATTGGAGGTGACGGAGATGACTCCGTGTCCGCCCTGCGCCTGATAGCCAGGCCAGCTAGGGTCGTCGCCGGACAGGAAGGCGAAGGGCTTGTCGATACGGGTGCGCTGATACGACACCCGGCCAAGGTCGCCGGTGGCGTCCTTGAGGCCGACGATGTTGGGATGCCGGGCCAGGCGGACGATGGTTTCGTCGGCCATGTCGATGCCGGTGCGGCCGGGCACGTTGTAGAGCACCAGCGGCAATTGCACCGCCTCGGCGATGGCTTCGAAATGGGCGATCAGTCCGGGCTGGCCGGGGCGGTTGTAGTAGGGGGTGACAACCAGGGCGCCATCGGCCCCGACCGTCTTGGCATGACGCACACGCTCGATGGCCTTAGCCGTTGACGGACTGCCGCAGCCGGCGATGACGCGGATCCGCCCGGCCGCGATTTCAATGGTCAGTTCCACGACCCGGTCCAGTTCTGCGTCGCTCAGGGTCGCGCTTTCGCCTGTAGTGCCGACGGGCACGACGGCGTCCACCCCGGCAGCGATCTGGCGCTCCAGCAAGCGCTCGAAAGCCCCCTCGTCGAGGGTTCCGTCACGAAGAGGTGTGATCAAGGCGGGGATCACACCCTTGAATAAGGGGCCGGTCATCGGGAAAAAGCCAAAGTCTTGCGTGATGTGGTCGGCGATGGGGGCGTCGCCGCGGCGCGGAAGGGTAGGTTGGCGGCGATCCCGCCGCAACCGACATCATGGAGACAAGGCTGAAGATGCTCATCACCACCCTGGCGGCCGCCCTTGCCGGATCACTGGCGCCCTCGGCCCAGGACGTCTCGCCGCCGTCCGGAGCACAGCCCTATGCGGTGCAGTCCCAGGTCGCTCAGTCTCAGGGCTATCAGCCGCCGGTCCTGACCCCAATGGACGCCCAGGCCTTTCGCGAGGGCCTGGCCGCCGCGCGGTCGCGCGACATTCCCGCGACCCAGGCCGCCATGGCGCGCATCGGAGACCCGACCGCTCGCAAGCTGGTCGAATGGGCGTTGATCGACACCTCGGGCTCCCAGATGAGCTATGTCGAACTGGCCCGGTTGAAGCGCGACATGGCCGGCTGGCCGCGCGCCGGCACGCGCGTCTCCTACGCGGAAGCGGCGCTCGACCGCGCCGGGGCTTCGCCCGCCGAGGTCATCGCCTTCTTCGACGGCGGGGACCCCGAGAGCGTGCAGGGCGTGATCGCCCTTGCCGGGGCGCTGGACGCCTCAGCCCGCCAGGACGAGGCGACGCAGCTGGTGCGCCGCTGGTGGCGCGACCAGTCGTTCGAGGCCACCGAGCAGTCACGCGTCCTGTCGCAATGGGGCGGCCGCCTGACCCAGGACGACCACGACGCGCGGTTGACCACCCTGCTCAGCGGCCCGCATGGCCCGGCTACTCAGGCCATGGTCAACCTCGCCTCGCCCAAAAAGGCCGAGGCCGCCCGCGCCACGATGGCGCTGCGCTCGGCCTATTCGCCTGACACCATCGTCGCTGGCCTCAGCCCCGCTGTCGCGGCTGATCCGAACGTGGCGCTTGAGCGGGTCAAGCTGTTGCGCAGCCAGGGTCGCCAGTCCGAGGCCTGGAGCCTGCTGTCGCTGCTGCCGCCGGCTCCCAGCCATGCGGACGGCCAGAGCAGCCTGTGGAGCGAGCGGCGCAACTATTTCCTAGACGCCTTGCAGTTGAATAACTGGCGTGCGGCCTACGATTCCATGGCCGGCCACGGCTTTGCCGGCGGCGAGCGGATGGTGGACGCGGAGTTCTTCGCCGGCTGGGTCGCCCTGACCAAGCTGAATGACCCAGCCACGGCGGCGAGACATTTCGAGGCGCTGCGGCAGGCGTCCTCGACCCCGATCACTCAGGGCCGGGCCCTGTACTGGCTGGGACGGGCCGCCGAAGCCAGCGGCGACGCCGCAGCCGCCCAGGCCCGTTACGCTGAGGGCGCCCAGCATATTCAGAGCTTCTACGGCCAGCTGGCGGCGGAGAAGGCGGGCCATACCACTCTCACTCTGCCAGGAGAGCCGGCGCCGACCCCCCAGGACATCGCCGCCTTCGAGGCCAATGAGGTGGTGCGCGCCGCCCGGATCCTCGGCGAAACCGGCGAGACCAGCCTGTTTCGCGTTTTCGTCTATCAGCTGGACGACGACGTGCCGACGCCGGCCCAGCTGGCGCTCCTGATGGACATGGCCAACGGCTACGGTGAAGGCTTCACCGCCATGATGATCGGTCGCGCCGCCAGCCAGCGCGGCGTCCTGATGCCCGAGCGCCAGTATCCGATTCGCATCCCGACCGCCGTGCCGGGCGCCGCGCCCCTGGAATTCACCCTGGCCATCACGCGCCAGGAGTCCAGTTTCGATCCCAGGGCGCGGTCACACGCCGATGCTCGCGGCATGATGCAGTTCTTGCCGGCCACGGCGCGGGCGGTGGCGCGACGCATGGGCCTGCCGCATTCCGACGAGCGCCTGTGGGAGCCCGATCACAATATGCAACTGGGCAGCTATCACTTGCAGGAGCTGACCAACAATTTCGGCGGGTCCATGCTGCTTGCGACAGTGGGCTACAACGCCGGACCCGGCCGGGCCCGCGACTGGCCGCTGCGTTGCGGCGATCCGAGGGGCAATCTGGTCGATCCCATCGATTTCATCGAATGCGCGCCGTTCACCGAGACGCGCAACTACATGATGAGGGTCATGGAGAACATGCAGATCTACCGCGCCCGTCTGAACGGCGGAACCGGCGCCCTGACCCTGTCCTCCGATCTGGCGCGGGGGGTTTCGCCGCGGGCCGGGCCGCAGCCGTATCAACCCTAGCCGGCTGATCTGACTGCCGTCACTGCCGGGTTTACCCCTAGGGTCTAGCCACGCCGTCCTCTGCTGGATGCTCGCATCGAGTCCGAGCATGACGGCTTTGTGCAACAGGGCGCGACCGGCGGTGATCCGCCGCGTTGCAAATCGGGAGCGCCGCCTCTAGGTTCCGCGCCTTGTTTTCGGGGGCGGCGCGAGGCGCGCCCCTTCGCGCCTGCCTGGAGCTCACATGCCCGCCGACGGACTCTCGACCACGCTCATCCAGTTTCTGCCGTTCATCGCGATCTTCGTGCTGTTCTACTTCATGTTGATCCGTCCTCAGCAGAAGCGCGTGAAGCAGCATCAGGCCATGGTTCAGGCGATCAAACGCGGCGACACGGTGGTGCTGTCCAATGGCATGGTCGGCAAGGTCACCCGCGTCGAGGACGCCGAGGCCATGGTCGAGATTTCCCAGGGCGTGAACGTGCGCGTGGTCAAGGCGATGATTTCCGAGGTTCGCACCAAGGGTCAGATCGCCGCCGCCAACGACAAGGCCTGAGCCCCGCGCTCTTCCGGCCAGGATAAAGTCCCATGGTCCAGATTTCCCGCTGGCGAACAATCACCGTGCTGGTGGCGCTTGTCCTCAGCGTGCTGTTCGCCCTGCCCAATGTTCTGACCCCGGCGCAGCGCGACGCTCTGCCGCCGTTCATGCCCAAGAACACCCTGAACCTGGGCCTGGACCTTCAGGGCGGCTCCTATCTGTTGCTCGAGGTCGACACAGACGAGCTTCAACAGGCGCGCGTCACAAATCTGACAGAGGATCTGCGGGTTGCCCTGGCCGACCAGCGGCTCGCCTTCTCGAATATGACCACCCAGGCCGATGGCGTGACAGTCACCCTGGCTAGCTCTGCCCAGCAGGACGCCGCCGTCCAGGCGTTGCAGAATCTTGTGCGCCAGGGGACGCAGGGCATGCCGGACCGCACGGTTCAGCGGCTATCGGACAATCGCGTGCGTTTCGCCTTTACCCGTCAGGCGCTGGACGCCCTGGGTCCCGACGCCGTGACCCAGTCGATCGAAGTGGTTCGCCGCCGGGTCGACAGCCTGGGCACGCGCGAACCTTCAATCACCCGTCAGGGCGCCAACCGCATCGTGGTCCAGGCGCCCGGCGAGAGCGACCCGGCCCAGCTGGAGCGGGTCATCGGCCAGACGGCCCAGCTGACCTTCCAGATGGTCGATGTCGAGAATTCGGTTCCTGAAGCCATGGCCGGCCGGGTGCCGCCTGACGCCGTGTTGCTGATGAACGAGGATCTGGGACAGCCCATGCTGGTCAAGCGTCGAGTGCTGGTTTCCGGCGAGAACCTGACCCATGCCGCGGTCGGCGCTGACCAGGCCGGCCGTCCAGCGATCGATTTCCGCTTCGACAGCCAGGGGGCGCAGCGTTTCGGCGACGCAACCACCCAGAACATCGGCCGGCCCTTCGCCATCATCCTGGATGGCAACATCATCTCGGCGCCCACGATCCAGGGCGCCATCACCGGCGGCACGGGCCAGATCACGGGCAACTTCTCGATGGCCGAGGCGTCTGAACTGGTGAACCTGTTGCGCGGCGGGGCCTTACCCGCGCCGCTGAACGTCGAGGAGCGCCGCACCGTGACCGCTGAACTGGGCGCCGACGCCGTGGCCGCCGGTCAGTTCTCCACGATGATCGGCTTCATGATCATCATCCTCTTCATGATCCTGTCCTACGGCTTCCTGTTCGGCGGCATCTCGGTCCTGGGCCTGTTGCTGAACGGAGCGATGATCATCGCGGCCATGTCCTTGACCCAGGCGACCCTGACCTTACCGGGAATCGCGGGCCTGATCCTGACCTTCGCAGTGGCGGTGGACGCCAATGTGCTGATCTATGAGCGGATGCGCGACGAGGCGCGTACCGGAAAATCCGTGATCGCCTCCATGGACGCGGGCTTCAATCGCGCCATGGGCACCATCATCGACGCCAACCTGACCACCCTGGTTGCGGCGGGCATCATGTTTGTCTTCGGCGCGGGGCCGGTGCGCGGGTTTGCCTGGACCCTGACCATCGGCGTGTTCACCTCGGTGTTCTCGGCGGTGCTCGTGGCCCAGGTGCTGCTGGCCTATTGGCTCAAGGTGAAGAAGCCCAAGAAACTGCCGATTTCGGAGCTTGCATGATGCGCGGTTGGCCTCTCATCAAGCTTGTGCCCAAGAAGACGAACTTCCGGTTCGTTCACTACGCCAAGCCCTTCGCCGTCTTTTCGGCGATCCTGACGCTGGCGGCGGCGGTCGGCGTCTTCTATCCGGGCCTGAACCTGGGCATCGACTTCCGCGGCGGTGCCTCTCTGGAGGCGACCAAGCCGTCCGGCGAGGTGCTGGACCTGGCCGCCGTGCGCGGCGCGGTCGGCAATCTGGGTCTGGGCGACGTCCAGGTTCAGGGCATCGACAGCGAATCCTCGGCGATCGTGCGATTCCAGATTCCCGAGGGCGAGGGCCAGTCGGCCGTGGTCCAGCGGGTCGAGGACGCCATCTCCGAAGCCGTGGGCGAGGTGACCTATTCCGGCGTCAGCGTGGTCGGCTCCAAGGTATCGGGCGAATTGCTCCTGAATGGCATCCTGGCGCTGGTCGTCGCCATCTTCCTGATGTTCTTCTACATCGCCGTGCGCTTCCCCTGGCAATTCGGCATCGGCGCCGCCGTCGGATTGGCGCACGACGTGGCCCTGACATTCGGCCTGATCGTGCTGCTGCGCTTCGAGTTCAGCCTGAACCTGGTCGCCGCGCTGCTGACGGTCATCGGCTATTCGATGAACGACACCGTGGTCGTGTTCGACCGGCTTCGGGAGAACCTGCGCAAATACAAAGTCATGCCGCTCCGTGAAGTGATCGATCTGTCGATCAATGAGACCCTGTCTCGGACCATCATCACCGGGATCACGACGGTCATGGTGCTGGCCGCCCTTGCGGTATTCGGGGGCGAGGCCCTGCGTGACTTCTCCATCACCCTGGCCTTCGGTGTCATCATCGGTACGTTCTCGTCGATCTATATCGGTACGCCGGTCATCCTGATGTGGGGCGTTAACCGTGCGGGGCCCGAGGACGAGGCGCCGGTGAAGCTGGGCATGGCCAGCCGGCCATAGGTTTCTTAACCCGGTCTCGGAGCGCGCGTTTGCACGACGTCGGTCTCAGTCGCATCGCCTTCGGGACGATTGTCGCCGGGGTCGGCGTCCTTCTGATCACCGTTGCCTGGGGTGGTTGGGCCTATCCCGACTACGATCACGCGCGGCAGTTCATGAGCGAGCTTGGCGCGGCGGGCGCCCCCACGGGGCCGGTGGTGAGCCAGTGGGGTTTCGTCCCCAATGGCGTTCTGGTCACGGTATTCTGCCTGCTCACCGCCTGGATACTGAGGCGAAGCGCCTTGGCGGTGGTCGCGTGCCTGTTGCTGGCCCTCAACGGCGTCGGAATGACGGGAGCGGGGGTCTATCCCTGCGATTTCGAGTGCAGCCGATCCGACCCTTCGGCGGCCGCCCTCCTGCATGATCTTTTCGCGGGGCTTGGCTATCTGTGCGCCATCGTCGGCGTCGGCCTCGCCGCTCTATGGGCGCGAAAGACCGAGGCGTCGTGGTTGGCGCCGACCGGTCTGGTCGTCCTGATCGTCAGCCTTCTCGGCTTTTCTGCCGTTGTCGCCGAGGCGGAATTGGCGGGCCTGCATCAGCGGGCCATGGAGACCGCTCTGGCCGGTTTCATGCTGGCGCTCGGCTGGGCCGTGATGCGGGGCCTGCGGGCCGTCAGGTCGGGCGAGGCGTGAGCCAGGACGACCTCGAGGCGCGTGTCCGCGAGGCGGATGTCGACCGGTGGCTGGCCAGCCGGCTGGCGACCGATCCGGCGCGGCGGGGAGAGCTGATCGCCCTTTATGCCTTCGAGGCCGAGCTAGCGGCCATCCCGACACGTGTCAGCCAGCCCCTGCTGGCCGAACTGAGGTTCACCTGGTGGCGCGACCAGCTGGACGAGCTATTCGAGGCTCGGTCGAGGAAGGGCCACCCCGTGCTGGAGGCCCTGGCGCCGGTGATCGAGCGCGCCGGCCTGGACCGGGGCGCCTTCGAGGCCCTGATCGAAGCTCACATCGGCCGGGTGCGGCGCGAGCCGCACGACCTGGACGCCCTGTTCGTCGGGCCGATGCAGGCTGCGGTGAGGATTCTCGCCGGGCCCGGCCACGAGGCCACGGTGGCCGACGCCGCGCGGGTGCGGGGTCTTATCCTGACTGGTCGAAGCGACGAAGGCCACGCCCTGCGGCCTGCCGCCAACCGAGCACTCGGAAGCCTGCCACCCACCGGCTTTCCCGCCGTGGCTGTGGCGGCCGTGCGCGATCCGGAAGCGCCCGAGCCGCTCAAACGCCTGCGGCTGGTCTGGGCCGCCTTTCGCGGGCGTATCTGATCGTCAGCTCCATGGAAACGCGGTCACCTGGGCGGGCCAGACGCGCACATTGGCCGAGGTGGCGTAGGCCCAGCGCACCGTGCGGGCCATGGCGCGGGTGTGGGCGACGGCCAGGCGGTCGGTCGGGCGGCGCGGAAGGTCGTGCAGATCCCGCGCCCAGCCAGGCAGTAGTTCGATCCCGCCCTGCATCACCATCCGCGCCGCAGGCGCCGTCAGGGGCGAGCCCAGATCCTGGCGCAGCACCAGGTCACGGACCTCGCGGGTGCGCTCATCGCTGAGCAACTCCGGTCGCATCCCGGCGATGAAGGCCTCGGCCTCGCGGCGGCTGCGGGGGATGGGGTCGACGCCCAGGCGCTCGGCAACCCGAGCCATCTCTGCGAAGTAGCGATCCTGGTCCGCCAGGCTCATGCGCCGCTCGCCATAGCGCCGCCATCCTTCAAGGAAACACAGGGCCTCAGTCACATGCACCCAGGCCAGGAGGCTCGGGTCCACCGCGTCATAGGGCTCGCCATTGGGCAGCGTCCCCTTGATTTGAGCGTGAATGGCGTTGATCCGGGACGTCAGCGCCTCCGCGCGTGGCGCGGAATCGAAGGTGGTCACGCTGATGAACTTGGCGGTGCGGCGCAGGCGCCCATGCATGTCGGCGCGGAAATCGGAGTGATCCCACACCCCGGCCAGCACCTTGGGATGCAGCATCTGCAGCATCAGACTGGCGATGCCGCCGGTCAGCATACAGACCACGTCGCCGTGGACCCGCCACGCAACCGAGTCCGGCGGGAACAGGGCGTCGGCCCGCCGCATCACCGGGCGCTCGCCCTTGGTCGCATCATTGAAGACGGCTGTCACTCGGCGACGGACGGCGCGCCGGGCGAAATCTAGGGACGAGCCTCGCATCATTGTCTCCGAGGCCTGTGCAGTCTGACGGCCGTCATGATATCAAAAGCCATGTCCCATGTTACGCCATGGCTGATCGCCGCAGGGCTGTGCTTGATATCGGTTTCGACCGCGCAGGCACACTGCGAGTATAGCGGTGAGCTGTATGCGCGGGCCACGCTGGCCCAGGAGTTTCGGAACGCACAGCAGGTGGCCCAGGTCCGTGTTCTTTCGGCGCGGAGCGATTGGCCAGATAACGGAGAGGACGAGCCATCGACCCGCTACGAAGTAGAAGTGCTGCAGACCTTCAAAGGACAGTTGGACCGGCATTTGACGGTGTTCACCTTCCGCAACAGCGG
>CAZITK010000066.1:0-9225 GCA_964542145.1 uncultured Brevundimonas sp. | reverse complement strand
GAGTTCAACCTGGACCTGATCGCGACCGCCCCCTCGGTGGTCTATAAGCTGAAGCTGCGCGACGGCTCGGACATCGACCTGCACAATCCGGCCGACCTGCCCGACGTGATGCAGATCCTGGAAATCTCCGAGCCCTGGATCAAGGCCACCATCATGACCCCGGACGAGTATCTGGGCGGGGTGATCAAGCTGTGCCAGGACCGCCGCGGCGAGCAGAAGGAGCTGTCCTATGTCGGCAGCCGCGCCATGGTGGTCTATGAGCTGCCGCTGAACGAGGTGGTGTTCGACTTCTACGACCGGCTGAAATCCATCTCCAAGGGCTACGCCAGCTTCGATTACGAGCTGGCCGACTACCGCGTCGGCGACCTGGTCAAGATGAACATCCTGGTCAACGCCGAGCCGGTGGACGCCCTGTCGATGCTGGTCCACCGCTCACGCGCCGAGACGCGAGGCCGGGGCATGGTCGAGAAGATGAAGGAGCTGATCCCCTCGCACCTGTTCCAGATCCCGATCCAGGCCGCCATCGGCGGCAAGATCATCGCCCGCGAGACGGTCCGCGCGCTGAGGAAGGACGTGACCGCCAAATGCTACGGCGGCGACGCGACGCGCAAGAAGAAGCTTCTGGAGAAACAGAAGGAAGGCAAGAAGCGGATGCGCCAGTTCGGCAAGGTCGAGATCCCGCAGGAAGCCTTTATCGCGGCGCTGAAGATGGATGGGGATTGAGGGGGCGGCGGCTGCTTCTGACTCCTAGCGGGCCTTGAGGAGGTCCGCTTCCCGGCATCGACTGCGATCAAGGCTAAGCAGCTTCAAATCTGGCTCAAGCAACCAGCTAAGAGTGCCTCGGGACGGTGATGCTGGGTACCCAAATGAAACGGCTAGCTGGCCGCTAGATCACTGGAACTGGTCAATGCTTTGCTGGCGACTTTCACCGTTGGCTGTGCGAACGGCGCCCAGAAGACCGTTCAATTCATTCCGGTCGAAAGAACGTCCATTTGTAAACACCATCTCGATCGCATCCGTTGCGTCGATGTCGAGCAGCGGGTCATCCCGCAACAGAACCAGATCGGCTTCATAGCCCCGCCGGATTTGACCCGTTCGCTGGCCGGACCAAGTGCCGGGCGCCGAGGTTGCGGAAGCCAGCACCTGCGCCGGCGTCATGCCCGCCGCCTGCATGGCGATCATTTCCTGGTGAAGCGAGAAGCCCGGGACCATTGCGGGGACATTCGCATCTGTGCCCGCCAGCAGGACCACATCAGCTCGAACCAGAGCCTGGAACAGGATGCGCTGAGCTTCGGCATAGGCCGCCCAGTAGGTGGTTTGGCGGCTTTCCCAGCCGTCGGTCCTGCGGTGCTCCGGTACACGATAGCCATTGACGGACGGAAGCCATCCCATAGCCTGACCCTCGACTAATCCCGGATTGACGTATTCCAGTTGCGTCGATCGCAGAACATTCTCCAAGCCCGTCGCCTGAGGGCCAAAACTTTCAATGAGCGCAAGGGTTGTCGTCACGGCGATGCCGTTCGCTCGGACCCTCTGCGCGACATCGTCGCTGCGGCTTCGGACAAAGGCCAGAAACTCATCGCTGTTGGTGCTTGTGTACCCCCCGAACTCGCGGTCGAGAGCCTTCACGAACTCTTCCACGTGGGACACTTCGGCTTGTTCGGACGCCCACAGATCGTCCAGCGAAGCGGCCGGCGGAATATGGCCGACAAACTTGGCGCCAGTAGCCTCAATCTGCCGACTTGCGGCCCGATAGGCGGACAGGCTCAAGAAACTGCTCGCCTTGATCGCGTCGAAGTCAGCGCGAGTCAGCGCGCCGATCGTCCGGCGGACATCGTTGTCGCTGCGCACGACATTACGTTCGGACGTCAGACGCTGCCAAATGCCTTCAATCGTGTCGTAGGTGGCCAGCTGTGCGGCGACGACGAAAAGGTCGGGCCCGATGCGACCGCCGCCGATCTCGTCACGCCACTCCAGATGACGCCGCGTTCCATGCATCTCGCGAACCTGGGTCACACCGTTGGCGACATACAATAGAAGGTCGTTCTCGCTGCGCCACAGGTGAACGTGCGAGTCCGTGAAGCCGGGCACGAGGTACATACCGCGACCATCGACAATACGAGGGTCTCCTCTCATATCCGGTTCGGGGCCGACATAGTCGATCAAGCCGGCGTCGAGTATGACCGCCTGTCCTTGAACGAACGCGTCTGAATCCGGCGTGAGCACGTTGGCATTCAAGATCACCACGCGTTCCGCATCAGGCGCGCCGGCCGCAACCTGCGCCGTCGAAGTGCGCCCGCCGAACATGTCGATCACAGCGCGCTGGATGAAGACGTAAGTGCCGATGCCGCCCAGCAGGGCCAGAACGATCACCAACAGGGCGCTACGCAGGATCCAGGTCTTCATCATTGTTCCTCTCAGATGCGACAGCTCCTCGAGAGGAACTTGACACTGTCTAGACGACGTAACAGGTCGAACTAGGCACTGTCAAGATCATGTGCCATAATGCGGGAGGGATGGAGAATGTGCGTCCGATGACGAAACAAGGGTACCATCACGGCGACCTGGCGAACGCCCTTCTTGACGCCGCCGAAGCAGAGCTCTCGACGTCGGGCATCGAGCGGTTCTCACTTCGCGCGGTGGCGAAACGAGCCGGCGTCAGCCATGCGGCGCCCGCCCATCACTTCGGCGATAGCCGCGGGCTGCTGACGGCGCTCGCAGCGAGAGGATATGAGCGCCTCCTGGCTGCGCAAACCGCGCGTGAGCAGCAGGCTCCCCCCGATCCTCAACAGCAGATCATCGCCTCGGCGCTGGCATACGTCGCTTTCGCCATGGATCATCCAGACCTGTTTCGTCTGATGTTCAATTCAGCCGTTCCAGATCGCTCGGATGCACGGTTCTTCGATGTCGCCTTGTCGGTGTTCGACAGGCTGGTTCGGCACACGAAAGGGTTGAACGGTAATGATCCGTACAATGATCAGGAAAGCATGTTGGACCTTATAGCCTCGTGGGCCGTCGTTCACGGCCTCGCCGAGCTCATCATATCCGGCAGGATCGAGAGGCTTCTAAACCTCAGCGCGCTCTCAGATCCCGCGCGGGACGACGTGCTGTCCTCAATTCTGGCGAGAGTGAACGCGCGCCCTGTACGGCTCGCCGGCTAATGCCAAATTCCGCTCTTGGTCTTCGCTGACTTCGCGTCTCCTGCTGACTGGAACGTCCACTAAGGGTTGGGAGCCGACCTTCGGCCTGGTACCTCCAACGTCCACTTTTCGGCCGGCGGTGAATGTCCGCTTCTGGTGCCTTGCAGCCCCCGACCGTTTCTGACGCACCGGCGTGCCATCCTCCTCGGCATGTCCCGCGCCGTTCCGCCTGCTCGCGCCACGCACTATCGGCTGTCGGCCGAGACCTGGGCCTTGATCGCGGAGGAATATGCGGGCGGGGCGAGCGCGAAAGAGGTGGCGGCCAGGTGGAAGGTGTCGCCGAAGACGATCTATCGGCGGGCCTGTCTGGACGGGTTCACCAAGGCGGCGGTGGGGGAGGCTCGGGCGCGGGAGAATGCGGCGCGGGTGGAGGCTGAGGCTGAGGCGCCCTCCACGACGCGGCGGCGGCGGCCGGCGCCGTACAAGCGCAAGGGGCCGGAGACCTGGGATCTGATCGCCGAGCTGTATCTGGCGGGGGCGCCGGCGCGGGTGCTGGCCGAACGCTATGGGGTGACGGCGGACAATATCTGGCGCCGCGCGCGTCGGCATGGCTGGTCCAAGCCGCGAAAGGCGCGGGCGCGAGAGCGGGCGAAAGGGCAGGGGGTAGTGCTGGAGGACCTGCTGGTCCCGCCGCTGGACCCGTTCGACGACGCGGGCGATCCGGCGGTGCTGGCGCGCCAGGCGTTGAGCGGCGTGGCCGAGGCGATGCGGCAGAACCGGCTGGGCGAGGCGAAGACGCTGGCGGCGCTGGCGGCGAGCCTGAGCCAGGCGGCGAAGGCGAAGGAGGCGGCGTCGGGCGGCGGCGGGCGGGGCGGCCGGGGGACGGTGACGCTGGACCAGCTGGTCGACTGCGTGACCGGCGACAAGGACCTTTTGTACGAGCTGCTGCAGCTGAGGAGCGACAATCCTCCGGCGGCGACGCAACGGTGGCGCAGCTGGTACTGCGAACAGAAGAAGCAGAACTGGAACGCCACGGTGCTGGTGGCGCGCGACATCCGCGAGGCAATCCTGTCGTGGGCGCGCTGGGCCGTGGCGCGCGAGAACGAGACGGGCGAGCGGGTCGAGCCCCTGCCCGGCGACTGGTACCAGATGGAGCGGGCGGTGCTGCTGAGGGGCGGCTGGATCGGGCCGCAGGGCGAGCAGTGGCGCGACGAGGAGATCGAAAAGGCCCGACGCGGGGAGCCGGTGGCGCCGCCGCCCCGGGATCAGCACGGTCGGCCTTTATGGACCTATCTGGGTCCGGACGGGGCGCCGCTGGTGTTCGAGTAGGAGGCTGGCGAGCGACGGCGGAGCGCGATCGCGGGGCCGGGGTCTCGCGCGCGCTGTGACCCTGACCCTGGGCCGGCCGGCCGGGGTCTGGACCCTGATTGCAGATGAGTATGCGGGGGCGTCGGCCGGGGAGATCCCGGCCGGGTGGCAGCCGTCGCCCCCGGGCGTGCAAATGCCCGACACAGGTGATCCTTCCGACAGCGCCCCCACCGGACACGGCGGGTTTTTCCCCGCCGGCGCGCGCGGGCGCAAGGAACGATCGGGGCTCCCGCGGCTTTTGGAGGGGCCATTTGGAAGGACACACCCATGTTGAGAACTCTCTTCGCCGTTTCGGCGACCACCCTCCTGTTGGCCGCGTGCGGAAACGGCGACCAGGCCGACGCCCAGGTCGAAGGGCCCGCGGTCTCGACCCCGGAATCGCCCATGAACGCCGCGATCGACACCCGGGACACCTCTGACCAGACCGCCCTGACGCCGGGCGCCAACTCCTTCACCGAGGCTCAGGCGCGCGAAGCCATGGAAAAGCAGGGCTACAGCATCTCGGGCCCGCTGACGCAGAACGAGCAGGGGATCTGGCAAGGCCAGGCCGCCCGGTCAGGCGGCGCCCCGACGACGGTCTCGGTGGACTACAAGGGCGTCGTGACGCCGCAATAGGCGTCTTCTCCGCCGACCCTCCCCGACATCCCTCACACAGGAGCCAATTCATGGCGACCATCACGCGGCTGTTCGACAGCCACATTGAAGCCCTCGACGCCGTCTCCGAGCTTGAGGCGTCCGGCGTGGCCCACGACCGGATCAGCCTTGTCTCGAACAACACCGACAAGTGGCACACCGGCCCCCTCGGCGATCGTCACGACGACCGTCGCGACAACGACGACAACAAGGTCGCCGAGGGCATGGGCAAGGGCGCGGCCACGGGCGGCGCGCTCGGCGCCGGGGCCGGCGTCCTGGCCGGACTGGGCATGCTGGCCATCCCCGGCCTCGGCCCTGTCGTCGCGGCGGGCTGGCTGGCCTCGACCGCGGTCGGCGCTGCAGTCGGAGCCGCGGCGGGCGGGGCGACGGGCGGCCTGCTCGGGGCCCTGAAGGACGCCGGCCATTCCGACGACGAAGCCCAGGTCTATTCCGAGGGCGTCCGTCGCGGCGGCACGCTGGTCAGCGTCAAGGCTGACGGCGACGACACGCAACGCATCGAAGCCGTTCTCGACGGCAAGCGCGGCTATGACGCGGCGACGCGCGGCGATGCCTATCGGGCGTCCGGCTGGTCGGGCTTCGACCCGAACGCCCGGCCCTACACCAGCGAAGAGATCGCCGAGGAGCGCGCCCGCTACCGGTGAGCGACGGCCCGCTCAGGCTCTCCACGACGGCCCGGCGCCTTCAGCGCCGGGCCGTTGCTTTTTGGGGGCTGCCTGTGGCCCCAAGAGCGGACATCAGCGGCGCCGCGCGGGCGATCAGGCGGGCCTTAGGCGCCTGCGCCTTCGCGCAGGACGAACTCGCCCTCGAGGTGCAGCTCGACCTCGTCGCCGAGAGCCGGCAGGCCGAAGCCCATGCCGAACTCCGAGCGCCGGATGGTGGCCTCGCCGTCGAACCCGACCCTGTAGACCCCACCCATAGAGGGCCCGGCCTGGTTGAACTCGACCTTCATCTTCACCGGACGGGTGACGCCCCGCAGGGTCAGATCGCCGTGCACCTCCGCCTCGGTGGGATCGTCATCATCCAGCACGATCCGGGTGGCGCGGAAGGTGGCGGTCGGGTGGTTGGCGGTGTCGAAGAAGTCGTCGGTCTGGAGGTGACGGTCCAGGCCCTCGGAATTGGACGCCACGTCGGTCAGCGGAACGGTCGCCGTCAGGGCGGCCGCCGCCGGGTCGGCGGGATCCAGCGTGAGTACCGCCTGGACGTTCACGAACTGGCCGACATAGGTTGAAAAGCCCAGGTGATCGACCGACCAGGTGATCTTGCCGTGTTCGGAATCGAGGTCATAGGTCCCGGCGCGGACCTCCGCGGGCGCACGGGTCATGGCGTCCTGGGCCTCGGCCGGGGCCACCACCATGGCGACGCCGCCGGCGCCCACGGCCAGAACCGTCGCCGCCGCGATCGCTGTCCATCTGTTCGTCATCTCATCTCTCCCTAACTGTGCCTGAGCTCGATACAGAATAGGGACGCGGCGTAGAGAATCAAGCGACGGGCGTCTGGGTCCAGCCGCCCGCCAGCGCCTTGAACAGAGTGATCTGATAGGTGGTGACCAGGGCGTCCGAGCCGGCAAGCTGGGCGTCGACGGCGGCCAGGGTCCGTTCGGCGTCCAGCACGGTCAGGAAGCTGTCGGCCCCGGCGTCGAAGCGCAGGCGCGACAGACGTGCGGCGATCGCGGCCTGATCGCGCGCGGACTGGAGGGCCGCGCGGCGGTCCAGCTCTCGCGCGTAGTTCGCCAGGGCCGTCTCGGTCTCCTGCAGCGCGATCAGCACGGCCTGATCGAAGTTGGCCAGGGCCGCATCCGACAGGGCGCCGGCCTGTTGGATCCGGGCGCGGGCGGCGAGGACGTTCGGGAAGGACCAGCTGATCAGCGGCCCGACCGAGAATCGAAAACTGGCGTCGTCGCCCAGGTCGCCCGCATTCAGCGCCGTCGAGCCGACCGAGCCGCCCAGCGAAATGCGGGGGAAGAGATCGGCCGTGGCCACGTTCACCCGCGCGGCGGCGGCGGCTAGCGCACGCTCGGCCTGGGCCACGTCCGGACGGCGAGCCAAAAGGCTCGCGCCGTCGCCGACCGGGATCGGCTGGGACAACCGGGGCGGGCCGGCGCAGGCTCGGGCGGCCCGGCTGGCCTCGGACGGCGTGACGCCGGTCAGGGTCGCCAGCCGGAACAGGGCGCCGTCCCTCTGGGCGACCAGGGGCGGCAGGCCGGCGCGCGTGGATTCCAGCGCCGAGCGAGCGCGGGCCACGTCCAGGCCGTTGCCGGCCCCGCCGTCCAACAACCGTTGAGTCAGGTCGACCGTGTCCGACTGCAAGGCGATGGTGCGCTCGGCCACCGCGATCTGGGCGTTGGCCGAGCAGGCGTCGGCATAGGCGCGGGCGGTCTCGGCGGCCACGCTGACCCGCACCACCGCCAAAGCCGCTGCGGCTGCGTCAGCGTCGGCCCCGGCGGCGCGGATCGTGGACCCGACGCGGCCGAACAGATCGATTTCATAGGCGACATCGAGACCCAGGTCATAGATGTCGGTTTCGGGCAGAGGCTCTCCCGCGCCTGGCTGGCCGGGAGGGGCGACGGTTGAGGCGGAGGGACGGCCATAGCTGTAGGCCGCGCTGGTCGTCGTGGTCGGCAGGCGGCCCGCGCGCGCCTGGCCGAGCGCCGCGCGCACCGCACGGAGATTGGCCTCAGCCGCCCTCAGGTCGTTGTTGCGGGCGAAGGCCTGGACCACCAGGGCGTCCAGGGCCGGATCGGCATACAGCCGCCACCAGTCGTCGCGCGCCTCGGCGGTCGAGACGGCAGGGGTCTGGGTTGAAAAGCCCTCGGCCCCGATGAAGCCGCCGGTCCCGGAGGGAGGGAGGATGGGGTCCGGCGGCTTCGGGCCCACCGCGCAGGCCGCAAACAAAGCGGCGGCCGACACGGCGAGAAGGGTCGGGCGCAGGGCCCGAAAGGAGGAAAGACGGCTCATCGGGTTTCTCCCACCGGCTGGTGGTCGGTGGTCTCGTGGGGCGGCAAACCGTAGCTGGTCGGGATCTCCCGCTCCTTCTCCGGCGCCCTGGGCATGCGCCCGGCGATCCAGCGACACACCACATAGAAGACCGGAGTGAAGATCAGTCCGAAGAAGGTCACCCCCAGCATGCCCGACACCACCGATACGCCCAGAGACTGGCGCATCTCCGCGCCCGGCCCGGTCGCCAGCATCAGGGGCAGCACCCCGAAGATGAAGGCGAAAGAGGTCATCAGAATCGGCCGCAGACGTGTCTGCGCGGCCCGGATGGCGGCGTCGAAGCGGTTCAGCCCGTCGTTCTCCTCGCCCTGTTTGGCGAATTCCACGATCAGGATGGCGTTCTTGGCCGCGAGCGCGATCAGCACCACCAGACCCACCTGGACCAGGATGTTGTTGTCCAGCCCGGCCAGATTGACCCCGATCATCGCCGCCAGGATGCACATGGGCACGATCAGCACGACTGCGAGCGGAAGCGTCAGCGACTCATACTGCGCCGCCAGCACCAGAAAGACGAAGATCACCGCCATCATGAAGACCAGGGCGGCGCCGCCCTCAGCCTCGCGTTCCTGAAGGGCCAGCCCGGTCCATTCGAAGCCAAAGCCTTGGGGCAGGGTTTCGGCCGCCATGCCCTCCATGATCTGCAGCGCCTGACCGGACGACACGCCGTCGGCGCCCTGGCCCTGCAGCGACGCCGCCGGGAACAGGTTGAAGCGCACGATCCGCGAGGGGCCCGCATCATCGCTGAGCGTCGCCAGAGAGCCCAGCGGCACCATGGCGCCGGAGGCCGAACGGGTCTTGAGATTGGCGATATCGGCCAGGTCGTCGCGCGCCGTTGGCTCAGCCTGGGCGGTCACGCGGAAGGTGCGGCCCAGGAAGTTGAAGTCGTTGATGTAGGACGACCCCAGATAGACCCCCAGCGTCGCGAAGATGTCATTGGGCTGGACCCCCATCATCAGGGCGCGGTCGCGGTCCACATCGGCGGTGATGCGCGGCGAGCCGGTGTTGTAGGTCGAGAACACCTGCTGCACCTGGTCCGGCGCCTGGGCCGCCGCGCCCATCATGGCGAAGGT
>CAZITK010000065.1:7073-9261 GCA_964542145.1 uncultured Brevundimonas sp. | reverse complement strand
GCAGGACCTTGTAACCCTTGTTCTGCCCGACCAGGGTCAGGGCCAAGCCGGTGTTGCCCGCCGTAGCCTCTACGATCGTGCCGCCGGGCTTCAGCCAGCCTTCCTTTTCGGCCGCCTCGATCATCTCGACCGCGATCCGGTCCTTGATGGAGCCGCCCGGGTTCTGGCTCTCCAGCTTCAGGAACAGCCGGCAGGGCCCGGTGTCGATCCGCGTCACCTCGACCATCGGCGTGTGGCCGATCAGACTCAGCAGCGAATCGGACGGCCGCGCAAGGACGGGGTCGGCGGATAGGGTCATGCGGACGCTCCTGGAACTCCGCGCGGAAGCTAGGCTCGGCTTCGGCCCACGACAAGCCGAGTAGCGGCACCCTTCACCACGTTCTAATGTCGATCGCGACGCGCCTGCGTCCTGCGTGCGGCACGTCGTGGTTCAGGAAACTGCAGGGGATCCCGACATCGACCCTTTGCCTGCTGCGAAACGCGCCTTAGGAGACGCGGACATGTCTGCCCTTCCGCCGCCATCGTCTTGACCGTCGGTCCGGACTGACGGCGCCTTGCCCGAGGCCGCCGACCGGATGATCCGGCAGGAAACCCAGGAGCACTTATCCCTTGAGCCTCGCCGAGCCGACCCCCACCACGGACGACCACCAGAAGGTCCTGATCGTCGATTTCGGCAGTCAGGTGACCCAGCTGATCGCGCGCCGCCTGCGCGAGACGGGGGTTTACTGCGAGATTCACCCGTTTCAGAAGGCGGGCCAGGCGCTGACGGCCATGCGGCCCCAGGCCATCATCCTGTCGGGCGGGCCGTCGTCGACGACCGAAGCCGACAGCCCGCGCGTGGATCAGGCCCTCTTCGGGGCGGGCGTGCCGATCCTGGGCATCTGCTACGGAGAGCAGCTGATCTGCGCCGAGCTGGGCGGCAAGGTCGAGAGCGGCCATCATCGTGAATTCGGCCGGGCCGAGATCGTCATCACCAAGGACAGTCCTCTGTTCGCCGGTATCGGCGCCGTCGATCACCGCGAACCAGTGTGGATGAGCCACGGCGACCGGGTGACCGCGCTACCCCCCGGCTTCCAAGCTATCGCGACCTCGGAAGGCGCG
The DNA here is from genome assembly GCA_964542145.1 of uncultured Brevundimonas sp. Classification (GTDB taxonomy): domain Bacteria; phylum Pseudomonadota; class Alphaproteobacteria; order Caulobacterales; family Caulobacteraceae; genus Brevundimonas. The sequence continues at coordinate 8,160 of CAZITK010000065.1, read as the reverse complement.
CCGTTCGCGGCAATCGCCGACGAAGAGCGGAAGATCTATGGCGTCCAGTTCCATCCCGAGGTGATGCACACCCCAAGGGGGGCGACCCTGCTCAGGAACTTCACTCATGGCGTGGCGGGTCTGACCGGCGACTGGACCATGGCGGCCTACCGCGACGAACAGGTCGCAAGGATCAGGGCTCAGGTCGGCGACGCGAAGGTTATCTGTGGCCTGTCCGGCGGGGTGGATTCTTCCGTCGCGGCGGTGCTGATCCATGAGGCGATCGGGCCTCAACTCACCTGCGTCTTCGTCGACACCGGCTTGTTGCGCAAGGACGAGGCGAGTCAGGTGACCACCCTCTTCCGCGAGCACTATAATATTCCGCTGGTACACGTTGATGCATCCAGAGAATTCCTCGAGCAGCTCGCCGGGATCTCGGATCCTGAAACCAAGCGCAAGACGATCGGCCGCGTCTTTATCGAGATCTTCGACCGCGAAGCCGCCAGGATAGAGGGTGCTGAGTTTCTGGCCCAGGGCACCCTCTATCCCGACGTAATCGAAAGCGTTTCGGCCTCAGGCGGTCCTTCGGCCGTCATCAAGAGTCATCACAATGTCGGCGGCCTGCCTGACTTCATGAAGCTGAAGCTGGTCGAACCGTTGCGCGACCTGTTCAAGGATGAAGTGCGGGCGCTGGGCCGTGAACTGGGACTGAGCGACGCCTTTGTCGGTCGCCATCCGTTCCCGGGGCCGGGACTGGCCATCCGCATTCCCGGCGAGATCACGCCGGCAGCGGTCGCCACGCTTCAGGAGGCGGACGCCATCTATCTGGAGGAAATCCGCAAGGCGGGTCTCTATGACGAGATCTGGCAGGCCTTCGCTGTGCTCTTGCCGGTCAAGACCGTCGGTGTCATGGGCGACGCCCGCACCTATGAAAAGGTCCTGGCCCTTCGCGCCGTCAGTTCCACCGACGGTATGACGGCGGACTTCTACCAATTTCCGTGGCCCATCCTCGCCAAGACCGCCACCCGCATCATAAACGAAGTCCGGGGTGTCAACCGCGTCGTCTACGACGTGACATCAAAACCGCCGGGCACAATCGAGTGGGAGT
>CAZITK010000065.1:0-6973 GCA_964542145.1 uncultured Brevundimonas sp. | reverse complement strand
ATTTCGGCGTGAACCTGAAGCGCACGCTCTCGCCGAGCAGCGGAGGATGAACGGCGTTGAGGTCGCCCGCGAGGCGCCGCGGGACGTCATGGCTCATGTGCGGGGCTGCACGGCCCAGAAACGCGGCAGCTTGAGCGGCGTCTTGGCCATCGTGGATTTCGGGGAAGAAGAGGGGGAGCCTTGCGGCATGCTCAGGCGACCCGATAGCCCGGGTGGTCTTTCCCGGCGCGGATGGGTGCGACCGGGGCCCGACGGAGCGTTCAGCGCCACCTGGCGTTCATGACCAGACGCCTGAGGCGACCGCCCGCCGTGAAGCCAGATCCAGGATGCGCATGACACCCCACATCAATCGGATATCCACTGCGGTGCCGCCCCACGACGTGCACCAGGCGTTTGTCGATTTCGCCAACCACAAATTGGAGGCCAGTCGCAGCCTGCCGCTCTTCAAGCGCCTGACGCGTCGGTGCCAGATTGATCATCGTTGGTCCGTGCTGGCGACGGATGGCCCATACGATCGGGTGTCTGACGTCTATCGTGCGGGGGCTTTCCCCACCACCGCCCAGCGGATGGCGCTCTATGAGGCCCATGCGATCGATCTCGCCGAACGCGGCGTGGCCGGGCTCGCGCTCAAGAGCCCGCGCGACATCACCCATGTCGTCATCACCTCCTGCACCGGTCTCTCGGCGCCGGGGCTGGACCTTCAGTTGATCGACCGGCTGGGACTGAATCCTTCGGTGGAGCGCACGGTGATTGGCTTCATGGGCTGTTACGCCGCCGTGAATGGTTTGAAGTTCGCCCGACACGTCGTGCGGTCAGAGCCCACGGCTCAGGTTCTGGTTGTCAGCCTTGAGCTCTGCACCCTTCACCTCCAGGACACCAACGATCTCGAGGAGATGCTCAGCTTTCTGATCTTTGGAGACGGCTGCGCCGCGGCCTTGGTATCCGCTGAACCGGTGGGCCTGGCCATGACCGGGTTCAAGGCCGTCACTGCCCAGGGAACCGCCGATCAGATCACGTGGTCGATCGGGGATCAGGGCTTCAACATGGTCCTGTCGGGCCGGGTGCCCGGCTCCGTCGGGGCGGCGCTGCGGGAACATCGCGAGGTCATTCTGGGAGACGCCGGTTCGGAAGCCATAACCCTGTGGGCTATTCATCCGGGCGGACGTTCCGTGCTGGACGCGGTGCAGGAGGCGCTCGGCCTCTCTGACCCGGCGCTTGCGACCTCGCGCGAGATACTGCGACGCTACGGCAACATGTCCTCGGCCACGCTCATGTTCGTGCTCGAGGCTCTTCTGCCCCAGGCCGGAGCGGGCGAGCGCGGCTGCGCCATGGCGTTCGGACCCGGCCTGACGGCCGAAACCATGATGTTCGCCGGCGCGGCCTAGATGGGCCGGGACTTCTCCAAACGATCCGCAGAGCCGGAACTGATGGACGCCGAGGGCTTGGACTATGACGTTTTCCGAGACTGTTTGGCGGATCTGGCCAAGGTCAACCGCCTGACCCTGGCGCACCGACCGACGCTCAGGTTCATCGATGATCTCTGGCGAAGCGGACAAATGAATCTGGGTCGGCCGATCGCCATCGTCGATATAGGTAGCGGCTATGGGGATCTGCTGTCAGCTATCACTCGCTGGGCGAGTCGGCGTGGGGCGCAGGTCCGGCTGACGGGGATCGATCTCAACCCATGGTCCGCCCGCGCCGCCGCCGAAGCCTGGCGGGGGTCTGGCGAGCCGCAGTGGGTAACTGGCGACATCTTCGATCACCGTCAGGACTGCGATCTGGTCGTCACCTCGCTGGTCCCCCATCATCTGTCCGATATCCAGATTCCGAGCCTGCTGAACTGGATGGAGGAGGCCGCAGGCCTGGGCTGGTTCATCAACGACCTGCATCGCCATCCCGTGGCCTTTCATGGCTTCCGCGCCCTGGCCACGGCCATGCGCTGGCACCCCTTCGTCCGTCATGACGGACCCGTCTCCATCGCCCGCGCCTTCACGGCGGCGGACTGGCGCGGTTATCTGGAAGCCGCGAGGATCGCGCCCGGTTCGGTCGAGGTCAGCCACCGCTTTCCCTTCCGTCTGTGCGTGTCGCGTTTCGGGCCCCGGACGTGAAGCCGCTGATCATCATCGGTGGCGGCCCGGCGGGCGCTGCGGCGGCCATCCACCTCGCGCGGGCCGGGCATCCGGTGCGGCTGTTCGAAAGACAGGCCGGTCCCCATGACAAGGTCTGTGGTGAGTTCATCAGCTATGAGGCGGTCGACGCCCTGGCTCGGGTGGGGATCGATCTGCGCGCCTTGGGCGCGGCGCCGATCACGCGGCTGACGGTGACAGCCGGCCGCCGGCGCGTATCTTCGTCCCTGCCGTTCGCGGCCCTCAGCCTGTCGCGCCGGGTGCTGGATGAGGCGCTTCTGGACGCGGCGCAGCGGGCTGGGGCGGAGGTTAGAAGGGGCCAGCGGGTCACCCGGCTGGAACCAGGGCCGGCCGGCTGGCAGGTGGAGGCCTCGGACGGCGACCGGGACACGGCGGCCCAGGTCTTTCTGGCCAGCGGCAAGCACGATCTGCGCGGCCATGCGCGACCGCGTGGGCGCCAGGCCGATCTGATCGGCTTCAAACTTCACCTCGATCCGGCCGTCGGGCCGTTTCCCGGAAATCGGCAGGAAGTCTCGGTGCACCTGTTTCGCGGTGGTTACGCCGGCCTCGAGCCGGTCGACGCGGATCGATTGAACCTCTGTCTGGTGGTCCGTCAGAGCACCTACGCGGCGTGGGGCCGAAACTGGCCCTCCCTGATTCGCCGGCTGGCCGAGCAGTGTCCGCACCTGGGTCCGGTGTTGAACGACGGCGCCGCAGAGCGGTGCACGCCCCTGGCAATCAGCGGAATCCCCTATGGCCATGTCCAGAAGACCGCCGAACCCGGTCTCTGGCGGCTCGGCGACCAGGCGGCCGTCATCCCGTCCTTCGCGGGAGAGGGCATGGCCATCGCCCTGCACAGCGCCGAACTGGCGGTAGGGCGATTTCGAGCCGGCGACGACAGCGCGGGCTTCCAGGCCGCCTTGGCTCGCCAGGTCCAGCTTCGCGTGGCTGGCGCCAGCCTCCTGTCGCGGGCCATGATTACGCCCCTGGGCCATGCCGTTTCCAGGCTTGCACTGGCCCTCGCGCCGGCGACGCCGGGCTTGCTTGGGCGGGCCACGCGGCTACCTAGACGCGCCATTGCCCGGGCCGCACGAGAATGCGCGGGACCGACGCTGCCTTATGCCATGAACCCATCAGCGATCGACGCCTCAGCGACCGGGGCCTAGGCATGGCCGCAGGCGCTGCTCCATCTAGCCGCTCATTTTGACAGCGCCGTCCGTCTGGTCGCTAAGACGGCCCAGCCTTCAGCCCCCTGCTTTGCAATGAACCCCTTCTCAGCGTCCGAGAATGCCGATGCCTTCATGGTCTTCCGCTCCTTCCCGACCAGGAGAATCTCAGCAGCAAACTCTAACCTCCCGTGATCCAGTTTCCGGGGCAGATCAGAGTTTCAGGGGGTCACGTCAGCGCGGAACATCGAATGGGAGCGATTACTCAAGCATAGGCGGACTCAGTTGGACCCGGTAAAGGGTGGAGTCAGACCAAAGCCATGGAGCGGTTCCCAGCCATGCCAGCGTATAGCGAGCGCATCGATCAGAGGCTTCCCCGCGAGCCCACTCTGGCGATCGCCGCGTTCGCCCCGTTCAGTACGCAATGCTCGGCGGTGAGCGGCGGCTCCGGGCAAGCGGGCTCACCGCCGCTGTGAGGCCTTCCGTATCGGCAAGCGCCGGCATGGCTAGCTTCTACGAGTTCTTCGCTGGGGGAGGCATGGTCCGGGCTGGGCTGGGACCCGGTTGGACCTGTCTGTTCGCCAACGATATCGATGACAGGAAGGGTGCAGCCTACCGCGCCAACTGGGACGGCGGGCGGGAACTGGTTGTTGATGACATCCGGGCGCTGAGCGTCGCCGACATGCCGGGCGTCCCTGATCTGGTCTGGGGCAGTTTCCCTTGCCAGGATTTGTCGCTGGCAGGCGCGGGCGCGGGGCTGACTGGCGCGCGCTCGGGCACCTTCTATGCTTTCTGGGACAAGGTTCACGGCCTGGCCGCGGACGGCCGCGCGCCTCGTCTGGTGGCGGTCGAAAACGTCTGCGGGACGCTGACGTCACGGGGCGGCGCAGACTTCCAGGCCGTGTGCCGCACCTTTTCGGAAGCAGGCTATCGTTTTGGCGCGCTGGTGATAAACGCGGACCTGTTCGTACCGCAGTCGCGGTCTCGGCTGTTCGTCATCGGCGTGCGGAAGGGCGTGAACCTGCCGGCTGGGCTGGTCACGCCCGCGCCGGATGATCTCTTCCACCCGCGAGCGCTTCGGCATGCGGTCGCCGGCCTGTCCAGCCCCATCGCAGACGACAGCCTGTGGTGGCACGTACCGCCGCCACCCGCTCGCACCATTGGTCTGAGCGATTTGATCGAAGACACCCCCACCGACGTAGGCTGGCTTACGGACGCCGAGACCTCGGCATTGCTGGACATGATGTCGCTGGTCAATCGGTCCAAGGTCGAGGCGGCCAAGGCAAGTGGACGTCGCACGGTAGGCGGCGTTTATCGGCGCACCCGTGTCGATGGCGGCGGCCGTAAGGTTCAACGCGCTGAAATTCGGTTCGACGACGTCTCCGGGTGTCTGCGCACGCCTGCGGGGGGCTCCAGTCGCCAGACCATCTTGGTGGTCGAGGGCCAGCGGGTCCGATCGCGTCTGATCTCGGCCAGGGAGACAGCTCGCCTCATGGGCCTGGACGACGACTACGTGCTGCCGACCCGCTACAACGACGCCTATCGCCTGACTGGTGACGGGGTGGTCGTGCCGGTCGTGCGCCATCTGGAGCGCCATCTGTTCGCTCCCCTGCTCGACCAGGGCCTACTGACGCAGGCCGCATGAGCTGCTGAGGCTAAGCATGCTTACCGGCGCCGCTAGGCAGCCGCGTCCTTAGCCTGCGTGCAAACCTCTACCGGTCAGGACCAACTGCACGACGTCGGTGCGCCCTGACCGGAAGCCGGCTTCGCAATAGGCGAGGTAGAAGCGCCACAGCCGGCGGAACCGTTCATCAAATCCCATTCGGGCGATGCGGGGCCAGGCCGCCTGAAAACGCCGATCCCATTCCGCCAAGGTTTCGGCATAGGACGGCCCGTATCGTTCGATCGCCGCCCACGTCAGGCCGGCGCGCTCGATCACCGGTTTCAGCGCCGCCTCGCTGGGCAGCATGCCGCCGGGAAAGATGTACTTCTGAATGAAGTCGGTACGCTTGGCGCCGCCGCCGAACAAGGCATCATCGATGGTGATGATCTGCAGTCCCGCCTTGCCCCCGGGCTCCAGCACCTCGGCGATCTTGTTGAAATAGGCGGGCCAGTATTCCTGGCCGACCGCTTCGAACATCTCGATGGAGGCGACGCGGTCGAACCGGCCGGTCACGTCGCGATAGTCGACCAGCTGGATGTCAACGCGGTCGGCCAGTCCTGCCCGGACCATCCGCTGAGTCGCAAAGGCGTGCTGTTCCCTGGAGAGGGTGACGCCTGTGACGTGCACGCCAAACTGATTGGCGGCGTATTCGGCGAACCCGCCCCATCCACAGCCGATCTCCAGCACCTTCATGCCGGGTCCCAGTTCCATGGTGCGGGCCAGCGCCTGGTATTTCCGCGCCTGGGCCGCTTCCAGCGTCTCGGTATTCCCGAGATAGATCGCCGCGGAATAAGTCATCGAGCGGTCCAGCCACTCGGAATAGAACGCGTTCCCTAGGTCGTAGTGGGCGTGGATGTTCGACTTGGCGCCGCTGCGGGTGTTCCGTTTGAAACGGTGGCGAACCCAGTTGGCCGCCTTCACCAGGGCGCTGCCGGCGAACAGGCGGCGAATGCCGTCGTGGTTGAGAGCCAGCACTTCCAGCAGAGCCGCCAGATCTGGCGTGTCCCATTCGCCCGCCATATAGGCCTCGGCGAAGCCGATGTCCCCGGACCCCAGTACACGCCGCGCGAAGCCGTAATCAAGGAGGTGTAGCTGGGCGTTCGGCCCCGGTTTGTCGCCCACGAGTATTCGTTCGGAGCCGCCCGGCAGACGCACGGTCAGCCGTCCGAAACTCCAGTTTCGCGCCAAATGCCGCAGTATCCGGCTGACGCCCCCTGGGGGTTTGATAGCGGGTAGGGAGGTCGCCGCGTCCATCGGGTCTCAGTCGTCCGCGTCGGGCGCGCCGACGGATTTGAGCGCGTCAAGCTCGCTTTCGCGCCTCGGCATGATCCACGATCAGGCGCGGATAGTCACGCTCCGCTTGATCGCTGCGGCGCTCAGCGCCGGGAACCAGCGATCGGCTTCGGCGCCTTGGCCGCCACGCCAGGCTATCGGCCAGGCTCAGGTCGCGGCCTGACCCCCCAGCACGCTGTCTCGCCGTTTGTCGCCATCTCCGCCTCACGCGTGCTAGCTTGCGAATTCCAACGCGCAACACGACCTGATGGCCGCATCGCCGCACCGTATAGCCGAATTCAAGACTTCGAGGACCGACCGTGAGCCGACCCAACGCCGTCATCGACATTTCGGAAGGCCTGTCGTGTCCCGTCTCCATTGGCGGCGGCCAGCGCATCGTCTTCATCGCAGGCCCGTGCCAGCTGGAGAGCCGTCAGCATGCGCTGGAGATGGCCTCGGCGCTGAAGGAGATCGGTCAGCGGCTGGACGTCGGCATCATCTACAAGACCAGCTTCGACAAGGCCAACCGCACCTCGGCCACCGCGGCCCGCGGCCTCGGCATCGAACAGTCGCTGCCGATCTTCGAAGAGATTCGCCAAGTCACTGGCCTGCCGGTCCTGACCGACGTCCACTCGGAGGAGCAGGCCCGCGAAGCCGCCCAGGCTGTGGACGTGCTGCAGATCCCTGCATTCCTCAGCCGCCAGACCGATCTGCTGCTGGCCGCCGCCGCCACGGGCAAGGCGATC
>CAZITK010000064.1:0-9305 GCA_964542145.1 uncultured Brevundimonas sp. | reverse complement strand
GCCGGAACGGGCGGGCCGACAGGTCGGCCTTGTCGACGATGTCCTCGATCACGTCGGTGCCGACGTGCTCGGCCTGCGCCCGCATCTGCTCCATCAGCCAGGGGCCCTGGATGACCTCGGCGAACCCTGGATAGTTCTCGACGTCGGTGGTGATGGTCAGCTGACCGCCGGGCTGGATGCCAGCGATGATGACGGGGCTCAGCAGGGCGCGCGCCGCGTAGATGGCGGCGGTCCAGCCGGCGGGGCCGGAACCGATGATGGCGACGCGGACTGTGCGGGGGGAATGGGCGGTGGACATGGACCGATATCTAGGCTCGATTCCGGGTTGTTGCGAGACAGGAGAGCGGCGTGGCTGACGATAATCATCCTGTGAAGGAAGGCGTCGAGGTGACCGGGCAGTCGGCCATGGGAGTGAGCATCGCCCTGGGTCTGTGCCTGGGGGCCGCGATCGGTCTGGCCGTGGACAATCTGGCCGTCGGTATAGGCGTGGGTCTCGCCCTGGGCGCGGGTATCGGGGCGGCGCTGTCGATACGCGCACGCAAGAAAGCGTCGGACGAAGGCGGCGCAGGTACGGCGGTGAGCAGCGACGCGAAGGGGCGCGCTCTCGATGGCGACGGGGATGGCGGCGGAGGAGACGGCGGCGGGGGCGACTAAGCGCGGCGTCGAGACTCTAGGGGCCGGCCGACGGGAAGCGGTTCAGCGGGCCATCCGCCACAGGATTTCGTTTGCCGCTCGCTCGGTTTCAGCGATCGGCGTATAAGTCCAGGCGTCCAGCGCGCCATCGAAGGGTCGGGCGGCCCCGAGGTCGCGCAGACGCCGGTGTAGGCGCTCGAACTTTGCGCTGCCCCCCGGCAAGTCGAGGATGTGCACTGGTTTTCCAGTCGACGCGGCCTCGGTGGCCATGTTGACGCTGTCCTCGGTGACCAGGATGTGGTCGGCGGCGTGCAAGAAGGCGAACAGGGGATTGGGTTCCTCGCCGTCCCATATCCAGCCTTCAAGGCCGTCCAGCCGGGCCTTCATTGTGGCGCGGGCTGCATCGGGCGTACGGCGCGAAAAAGTGACCAACACGGAGCCGGCCGCCGTCTCGACCGCCGCCGCGATTTGCTCGGCCAGGGCCGCGGCATGCGGCTCTGGCAGGTCGAAGGCTTTCGATTTGCCGCCTATCAGCACGGCGACACGTGGGTAGGGCAGAGAGCCTATCCGGTCGGCGAAGGCGCGATAGGCTTGGGCCAGCCGCTGGGGCGTCATGCGGTGCGGGGCGCCGATGATCGGCAGCACGTTCGGTCCGGTCAGGCGGTCATGTTCGGGTGCGATAACCAGATCGAAGGCCGACACGTCGCCGCGCGGGTCTTGGGTCTGGACCACAAAGGTCTGACGGCCGCTCCAGCGCTTAACTCGTCTCGAGAAAGGCAGGCTGGCTCGGCCGGTGGCGATCCAGAGGTCCGGCCAGGGCGGGGCGATTGGCGAGGACGTCGCCGCCAGCATCGCCCGGGGCGCGATGCGCAGGGCGTTGGGTAGACGGGCGAAAGCCGCCCGATACGCCAAGCGCTTGAGGGTGATCCGGGCGGGAGTCCGGCGCGCCACGGCCTCGGCGAGGCCCAGGGCCTGGTTTTCAATGCCGGCGCGGCCGTCGGACACGACCCAGACGGTCAAGGGTTCGTGCGCGGCGAGGCCCTTCACGAGCCGGTGCGCGGACCCGGCGGCGCCGAGGGGACGGCGCTGTCCGAATCGATCCAGCATACCGCCTCGACCTTGTTGCCGTCGGGATCCCGTAGGAAGGCGGCGTAATAGCCCGGCGCATATTGCGGTCGCCGACCCGGCGCGCCTTCGTCGAAACCGCCTGCGGCCAGCCCAGCGGCATGGAACGCCGTCACCGCGTGAGGTGAGGCGGCGTTGAAACAGATGTGGGCGCCGTTACCGGGGCGAGGATCCCGCTTGTCGTGGGGCAGGGTGGCCCAGAATTCGGGGAAGGTTCGGCCCCAGGCGACGCCCGCGCCGTGCTCCATGACTCGACGGACGCCCAGAGCGCCCAGAACGGCGTCATAGAAGACTCCCGCTCGGCTGAGGTCCGCGACGCCGACGGACACATGCGAGACCAGAGCCTTGCGCGTGTCCGAAGGCGAGGTCACGAGTTCAGATCCACTCGACCTTGAGGATTTCATAGGCCTTGCCCCCACCGGGGGTGTTGACCTCGACGACGTCGCCGACCTCCTTGGAAATGAGGGCGCGGGCGATCGGCGAGGCGATGGAGATGCGCCCGGCCTTCACATCGGCCTCGTGCTCGCCGACGATCTGATAGCGAGCCTCTTCCTCGGTGTCCTCATCCACGACGGTGACGGTGGCGCCGAACTTGATCTGGGCGCCCGAAAGCTTGGACACGTCAATGACCTGGGCGCGGCTGATCTTGTCCTCGATCTCGGCGATCTGGCCCTCGATCCAGCCCTGGCGCTCCTTTGCCGCGTGGTACTCGGCGTTTTCCGACAGGTCTCCATGCTCACGCGCCTCGGAAATGGCGGTGATCACGGCGGGACGTTCCACCGACTTCAACTGTTTTAATTGATCGTCGAGAGCGCGATAGCCCTCGGCCGTCATCGGCACTTTATCCATTGTGCGAGTGGTTTCTTTTCGCCCGGAGACTGAGAGAGAAGGGGATCACGCAAACAAAAACCGGTCGAGGGCGTTTTCGACCGGGGCGAAGAGTTTAGGCGAGCCCCCGCGAAAATTCAAGCCATGGGGTCGCGGGTCACCGGATCGCGTCGACGCGTGGTCATATGTCGAAACCAGGCGACGAATGCCCAGAGTGCGGCGACGGTCAGGAGCGCCGCCGCAACGACGCCGGTGACGATCGCGCCCGCGGCCATGAAGACGAAGAGCCCCACCAGGGTGACGGCCAAAAGGCCAATGACTTGAAGCAGGGTCGCGCGCATGGCGGCCTTAACGGATTGGGTCGCCGCAAGGTTGCCGTGTCCGGCAGCGAACTCAGAACTGCTGGTATTGGCCGTTGATCGTGTAATTGAAGCCGATCGGCAGAGCATCGCGGATCTGGCTGAAGAAGGTCGCCACCTCGGCCAGGTTGGTGCGTGGCGCAAACAGGATGTCCGAGCGCCGCAGAGCCAGGATTTCACCCCGGCGGGGGCGTAGGTCGACCGCGCGGAGCATTCGCGCGCCGCCTGGGCCGCGGCGGATCAGGGCCACCTCGTTCTGGCGGGCGCTGGGCAGGAAGCCGCCGGCCATGACGATGGCCTGATAGGCGTCGATGTCGCCCGGCATGTCGTAAACGCCGGGCGTGCGCACCTCGCCGTCGACCCAGACCTTGAGCGGCTGCGCCTCGGTTACCGACACCTCGACAATAGGACGAACCAGCTGATGGGCGTAGCGGGCCTCCAACTCCTCGGTCAGTTCGGGGATGGATCGGTCCGCCGCCATGACCTGGCCGATCAGGGGCAAGGTGATCCGGCCGTCTGGAGCGATGCGCTGCTGCCGGTTCAATTCCGGCGCCGTGGGAGTCTGGATGTCCAACTGGTCGCCTGGATAGAGCAGATAGTCCGGCTCGGTGTCGGTCCAGGCGGCGAATTCGACATTGGGAAAGGCTCCGGGGCCCATCGGCTGGGGGCGCAGGCCGCCGTACTCGGTCGGGGCGGGACCGCTGGAGCAGGCCCCGGCCACAAGGCCAACGCCCATCAGGCTGAGAAAAGCGCGGCGGTCGGCTTGCATGAGGCGGGCTCGGTTACTGGCCGTATCGGATCGGAAGGCGAGACTGGCCCGTCATGGGTAACCGGGGGTTAACGCGGAAGCGCGAAGTCTGTCGCCGACAGCCCGTCGCCAGGATTCGCATGCGCTCCACCGCCACCGTCTCGGCCCGGCCCCGCTATGGCCTTGGCGACGTCATCGCCCTCTTGTGGCGCGAGCTCTGGGTGATGATCCTGGTATTCGTCGTCATCTTCGCGATCGGCGTCGTGGCGGCCCTGATGACGCAGCGCACCTATACGGCCAACGCCAGCCTGATCGTTTCGCTGGGCCAGGAGTATGTCTACAACCCCTCGGTCGGCGACGCCGCGCGTGGCGTGGCGCCCGATGTGAACCAGGTGGCGGCCTCGGAAGCCGCCATCCTCAACTCCGAGGAGCTGAAACGGCGCGTCGTTCGCTTCTTGGGGCCAGGGATGTTCACCGGTCACGCATCTCCGGCGGCGGCGGGCGTGTCTGATGCAGGGGGAGTTCGCGCCCTCGCTTCCGGGCTGGAGATCGGGCTGACGCCAGAGAGCGGCATCCTCCGCCTCAGCTACACCGGAGACACGGCCGAGAACGCCGCGCGGGTGCTCAACGCGGTGATCGACCAGTATCTGATCTATCGCCGAGAGGTGTTCCGCGATCTGACCACACCAGCCCTGGAGGGCCAACGGCTGCGGTTCGAGGCCGATCTGGCGGAGGCTGACGCGGCCTATGAAGCCTTCCTCCAGTCCAATGAGATCGGCGATTTTGCTACGGCGCGCGACGCCCTTTCGGCCGCCTATCAGACCACCTTCGCCGAACGTCTGAGCAATGACGCTGCGTTGAGCCAGGCTGAGCAGCGGCTGCGGTCGCTCGGGCTTCAGCTCAGCGCCATCCCCGTCGAGATCGCCCTGCAGCAGGATCTGAACGTCTCGGCCCAGGACCAGATTCTGCAGCTGCGCACCGAACGCGAGACCCTGTTGTCGCGCTATCGCGAAGATGCTCAACCCGTCCGCGACATCGACGCCCGCATCGCCCAGCTCCAGGCCTTTGTGAACACCGGCACGGCCGTCGGCGCCAAGGAGGTGCGGACCGGCCCGAACCCGATGTGGGTGCAACTGAACACCGAGCGGATCCAGGCCCAGGCCGAGCGCGACGCCCTGGCCGGCAAGCGCAACGCCCTTCTGTCTCAACTGGCCGACCTCCGGACCCGACAGATGCGCCTGACGGAACTCGAAAGCCGCAACGCGACCTTGTCCGGCAATCGCCAGGTCCTGACCGATTCCATCCGCGATTTCACTCTGCGCGAGACCCAGAGCCGGGCGATCGGGGATATGGCTCAGAACGGCGTCGACAATGTGCGGGTGGTCGAGCGGGCCACACCGCCGCAGCGAGGCGCCAGCCTGCGCGCGCCCTTGCTGGTTCTTGCTTTCCTGTTCGCAGGATTCACCGCCCTGTGCGTGGGGTTGCTGCGCATCTTCCTGCGCTCGGGGTTCTCCACCCCTGGATCGGCGGCGCGGACGCTGCAGATGCCGGTTCTGGCCGTGGCCCCCCTGAAGGCGCGGTGAGGCGGCCGTCCGGAGTCCAAGCATGCTAGCTTCGCGCGGCTGAGGAGACACTGAGCGATTCGATGGTCGATCTGACCGCGGAAATGGCAGGGCTTTGGACTGCGCTGGGCTCTGCCCCCGCGCATCGCGGGCGCGTGCTTCAGTTCGTCTCGGCCGGCTCAGGAGAAGGCACGTCCACGGTCGCCCGCGAATTCGCGCGGCTGGCCGCCGTCAGGGCGCGAAAGCCTGTCTGGCTGATCGACGCCGATTTCTGGAAGCAAGGCCAGCAAGAAGCGATCGAAGCTCAACCTGAGCGGTTCGGCCGCCTGGGCCAGCCGGCGGCGGCCTCGCCCGACGGGTCCAGCTATTATGAGATACATCCCCCTCTGATCGGTCGGGACAAGCGCCCGATCGCGCCGCATCGGCTGACCACCGCGCGTCCGTGTCTGGGGGGGCGACTGTGGGTGACAAGGTTTCGCACCGACCTGCTGCGCTCCGGCCAGAGGGTCGAGGCCCTGCCGGACGCGCGCTATTGGGACGCGCTTCGACGCCACGCTGACACCGTTATCATCGACATGCCGTCCAGCGAGCGATCGGACACAGCCATCACCCTGGCGCGAATGGTCGACGCCTCCATTTTGGTCGTCGCCGCTGAGGTGACCCAGGCGGCTGGCCCCGTGGCGCTGCGCGACGAGATCGAATCGGTGGGCGGCCGCATCGCCGGAGCGGTGATGAACCGAACGACCTATCGACCGCCCGCATTCTTGCGACGCCTGGCCAGCTAATCCCTCAGGCTTCGGCGGCGCGGCGCAAACGCTCCATCTCGGCTTGACCGTAGAAGCGCGGCTCCAACCCGGGCATCCACAACAGTTTGCCGAGACCCCGCGCGGCGAGATCCATCGCCTCAGCGCGGGAGGGGCTCGCGATTAGGGACAGGCCGGCGGCCTTCGCTCCGAAAAAGCAGGCCTGGATCGCCCCGACCGTCATCCACTTGATGAGGGCCAGGGGTCTACGCTCGCGAGCGGCCGCCTGGCTCGGTCCCTGACCATATGCGAAGGCGCGCCGGAGCGCGTAGGAGAGCGTGGCGCGGTGGTGCGGGGCGTATTCCTCGACCCAGGCATGCGCCGCCCAGCCGAACCGGCCGCCGCGCGCCCGCACAGCGGTGAACAGGGCGTCGTCCTCGCCGCCCGTCTGATCGGCCTCCACATCGAAGGGCGCGGGGCCGGGTAGGGCGGTGGCCCGCGTCATCAGGCTGGCGCCGCAGCCGAAGGGCTCGTTGATCAGTTGGTCGTCGCTCGGTCCTTCACGACCGAAGAAGCGATCCAGATAGGGCCGCGCCCAGCCGGTCCCTTTCGGCGTCACGCCTCGGATCGGCGAGAAGGTGACATCGGCGTCGAGGGCCTCATGGGCGCGGATCAGTTGGAACAGCCAGTCGGGCGCCGCGGCTTCGTCATCGTCGAGAAAGGCGATCAGGGGCGCGGTGGTGGCGGCGAGGCCGATGTTGCGCGCCGTGGCGACGCCGGGCACGGGCGCATGCCGCCACAGGATGGGGACCGGGCTTTCGCTCCCCAGACGTTCCACCAGCGTCCGCGCCGACCCCTCTGGGTCGTTGTCCGCCACCACGATCTCGCGCAGCCGCCCGGCCACGCCCGTCTGGGCCACCAGCGACCGCACCGCCCGCTCCAGGCTCTCGGGCCGCCGCAGAGTCGGCACGATGACGGCGACGTCCTGAGGGGCGGGGGGCGTCACACCGCCTCCGCATAGAGGGCGGCGCGATAGAGGCGCAGCGAGAAGGCCCGCGCCGCGTTCGGCAGGCGTTCGTGCCGGGCCGCCGCCTTGAGCAGGGGCCGAGCCAGGCGGTGGCCGGGCATCCTGCGGATCAGCCGGGCGGCCCGGTAGCTGGGATAGGTGGCGACGATGTCAGGATGTTTGGCCGCTACCCGGGCGAAATTGGCGGCGGACTGCTCATATTTGGCCACCAGCGCATCGACCGTGTCCAGCCCCATATGGGTCGCCGGATTGTCGATGTGGACGATGGGCCAGCGGCGCGCGACGCGCATGCCCCATTCCACGTCTTCCCAACCCCAGCCGGCGAAGTCGGCATCGAAGGCCTCGACCGCGAACACGTCGCGGCGGACCAGCAGGTTGGAGGTGAAGATATGTTTCTCGGGCTGGAGGGCCCTTTCGGCAGCGGGCGTGCAATCAGACCGTAGCGCCATGGCCCGGTGGACGGCAGTGCGCGGCGCGCGCGGGGCCTGGTCCAGGGAGAAGCCGCCGAAGGCCACGGCGGGATCGGCGGTCCGGGCCAGGGTCAGCCAAATCTGAAGGAACTCCGGGTTGTCTGGTCGCATGTCGCTGTCCAGGAACAGCCAGTGCCGCCCGCGCGCCTCGGCGGTCAGGCGGTTGCGGCCGCGCGATCGGCCCAGATTGTCCGAAGAAAACACAAGGCGGATCGGCAGGGAAAGGGTTGTGATCTGGCCTTTCAGTCGCCGAGTCAGGTCCGGGTCGCCGCCGCCATCATCCAGCAAGACGACCTCAACCTTCCCATCCAGCTCAGCCGCCTCGCGTTGCAGAAGGGTCAGCAACTCGCCCGGGTCGTCACGCAGGAAGGGGATCAGCACCGACAGACGCGGCGTTGCGCCGGTCCACGCCGGATTGTCGATAAGCCGGGTCACGCGGCGGCCTCGCGCAAGCGGCCCCACCGCCGTGTGAGCACGCCGCGAACGCTGGCCGCGTCCAGGGCAAAAGCGGCCAGGCCATAGACCAGGGCCCCGACCCCGGCCTTCAGCATCAATTCGGTCAGCCCTCCGCCATTCGGCAGCAGCGACACCACCATGGCCATCAGGGCTGAAGCTCCGGCGCATTGGGCCAAGGTCTTCCATGGGATCGGCAAAGGCAGGAAGCGGCGACCGATCAGAATGGTCGCGATCAGGCCGATGGCCAGGCTGAGAACCGTCGCCAGAGCTGCGCCAATCAGGCCCATCAGCGGGATGAGGATCAGATTCAGACCCACGTTTGCCACCGCCGGCACGCCCATGGCCACCAACAGCAGCCGGGTCTTCTTGGCGAGGGTGAAGGCCTGGCCGAAATAATAGGCCGTCATGCCGGCGAAGAGAGCGGCCAGCGCCACCAGCGGGGTGACGCTGGTGGCCGCCGAACGCAAATCCTCGCCCAACACCACATCGGCCAGAGGCCGGGCCACCAACATGACCCCGACGGCCGCCGGCACGCCCAGCAGCACGAAGAAGGCGGCCTGTTCGCGCGCAGCCTCCCGCAGCTTGGCCAGCCCGCCCCGCTCCAGCGCCATGACCAGGGCCGGGCCACCGGCGGCGCCCAGCCAGATGAACAGGATGTCGAGCGTGCGGTTGGCGATGGAATAGGCGGCGTGATAGGCGCCCACCGCCGCCTCGTCCATGAAGGCGGCCAGCAGGAACCGATCGGTCGAGGCCAGCACCAGGGTCAGGGCCAGAGAGGCTGCGATCGGATACCCATAGACCGCGTAGCCGCGCAGGCGCTGGGCCTCGAACCGCCCGCCCCGGGCTGACTTGAGTTCTCCTGGCAGAATGAAGGGCAGGGCGGCCAGCGGCGCGATCAGAATGCCCAGCAGCGGCGAGGCCGCGCCCGCGCCGAGGATGGCGAAGCCGACCCCGATGCCGAATCCGCCCAGGGTCGTGGCGATGTCGAGGATCGAGGCCTTGCCGACCTCTCCGGCCGCCCGATAGCGCTCCTTGACCAACTGCATGATGCAGCGGACTGGCACCCCCATGACGCCCGCCGCGATAGCCAGTTTCAGCGGCGTCTGCAGCGGCGCCGCCCATAGGATCAGCCCGGCTAGGGGCAAGAAGGCCGCCATTAACAGGAACAGGGCGCGAAACAGGCTGGCGAAATGGGCGGCCATGCCTTCGCCGCCCTCGTTCTCCGCCGCCCAGAAGCGCGCCATGGCAGCTTCCAGCCAGGTGAAGACGGCCACATGGGTCAGGCTCAGGATCGAAAAAGCGATGGCGTAGCGGCCGAAATCCTCGGCCGACAACAGGCGGGTGAAGACGATCA
>CAZITK010000063.1:0-9404 GCA_964542145.1 uncultured Brevundimonas sp. | reverse complement strand
CCGGCTGGAACGGCGAACCGGTGCAGGGTTGGGTGTTCAAGCCCGCCGGCTATGTCGAGGGCCAGACCTATCCGGTGGTGCAGCTGATCCACGGGGGCCCCAAGTCGCCCTGGACCGACGGCTGGTCCTATCGCTGGAACCCCCAGACCTACACCGGCGCCGGGTTCGGGGTGGTGATGATCAACTTCCACGGCTCGCCGGGCTTTGGTCAGGCCTTCACGGATTCAATCAACGAGCACTGGGGCGACCGGCCGCTTGAGGATCTGCAAAAGGGCTGGGTCGCCGCCATCGCGGCCAATTCGTGGATGGACCCGACCCGCGCCTGCGCCCTGGGCGCCTCCTACGGCGGCTATATGGTCAACCGCATCGCCGGACGCTGGGCCGAGCCGTGGAGCTGTCTGGTCAATCACGCCGGGGTCTATGACGTGGCCGGGCTGATGAACGCCATGGACATCGGCTGGTTCGTCTCGGAGTTCGGCGGCCCGCACTGGGAGAAGCCGGAGGTCTACCGCGCCATGAACCCGGCCGAGGACGCCGGCCGATGGACCAAGCCGATGCTGGTGCTGCACGGCTCACGCGACTTCCGGGTGCCGATCGAACAGGGCCTGGCCACCTTCGCCGCCCTGCAACGCCAGGGCATCGAGAGCCGCTTCGTCCATGTGCCGGACGAGAACCACTGGATCCTCAAGCCGCAGAACTGGGCTGACTGGCAAAAGGAAATCCTGGACTGGACGGCGCGCTACACCAGTGGGGAGTAGTCCCGCGCGGCGCGGCAAGGAAATGTGCACTTCGGAAAATTTCGAGTGCACATGGTGCACACTTCATGCGCCCGTCAGCCTGGCGCGTCGGCGAGTTCGGCTTCGCGTTCGGCACGGATCTCGGCGCGGGTATTGGCGATTTCCGCCGGGGTCATGTCCCTGAAGAAGTCTGCGTCGAAGCGGTCGCGGGCCTGGACCAGCTCCAGCCACAGGCGGCGCCAGCGGACGGCCTCGGTCGCTCGGCCGTCGCTGAGGGCCTGATTGAAGCGGAGGCGCGCCAGGTCCAGCTGATCGTCCATCTCGATGTCGTCGTAGATCGACAGGCCCGACACGTCGTCCGGCGGCGGACCCTCCTGATCGACGCGACGCCAGCCGTGGCGGCGGGCGCGACGGCGAAAGGCGGACAGGCCCAGGTCATGGCGGCGGCACACGGCCTCGGCGCTGAGGCCCGACAGATAGTCGTCGCGCGCCTGGGCCCAGGTTTCGGCGGAGCGGATGCGATAGGGTTCGGTCATGAAACCGAGCCTTAAGGGGCGGATGCGTCAGGATCGGTCGTGGGCGTCGTCGGGGTCGGGCTTGAGCATGCCGTCCAGCAGACCGTCAGCGGCGGCCGTGACTTCGGCCCATGTAACGTCGAAGCCCTCGGCCGCCCCGAACCAGGGATCGGCTACCGCGTCACCCTCGCGGCCGGGGACGTGGTCGAGCAACAGACTGAGCCGGGCCGTGGTGTCGGCAGGGGCGAGGCGGCGCAGGTTTTCGAGATTGTCGTGGTCGAGGGCGATGATGTGGTCGAAGCGGGTGAAGTCGCCCGGCGTCACCTGACGGGCGCGCAGGCCCGAGATGTCCACCCCATGCCGCGCCGCCACGGCGACGGCGCGCGGATCCGGCGGCTCCCCCGCATGCCAGTTCCCGGTCCCGGCGGAATCGACGGTCAGGTCGAGACCGCGGCGGCGAGCAGCCTCGCGCAGGGCGGCCTCGGCCAGCGGCGAGCGACAGATGTTGCCGAGGCAGACGAAGAGGATGGAGGGGGGAGTTTGGCGGGTCATTCCGTTCGGAGGCTACGCGGTCGTTGGCGCAGCGCCTACCGCCGTCATCGTCGGGCTTGACCCGACGATCCAGCCACGCCGGCGGTAAATTTCGCGTTTGCTGGATGCTCGGATCAAGTCCACGGCTGACCGGTTCGTGGGGCTTTCCCCCGATCCGTCACCCCCGTGCTCGTCACGGGGGGCCATGAACTCGGGATCTGAAGCCTGAGCCCCGTCGCTTCCGCTTGTGCGCATGGACCCCCGGAACACGTCCGGGGGTGACGATGGGCCTGTGTCCGAGCCCGGCCAGATGGATGAAAACCGTGCGTTCGCGAACCATTGTAGGCGACTTCACCAAATTAAACCGGACAGCCGTGGGTCGAGCCCGAGCATGACGGCGATAAACGGAACGGCGGGCGCGGGCTCCTGGCGCTCCCGATCGATTATTTTGGCCCTCACCGCCGCCCGAACAGCCGCTCCAGGTCCGCAAGCTTGAGCTCCACATAGGTGGGGCGGCCGTGGTTGCATTGGCCGGAGTGGGGGGTGGCTTCCATCTGTCTCAGGAGGGCGTTCATCTCGGGGGCGGAGAGGACGCGGCCGGCGCGGACGCTGCCGTGGCAGGCCATGGTTCCGCAGATGGCGGCGAGGCGCTCCTTGAGGCTGAGGGCCGAGCCGTGTTCGGTCAGGTCGTCGGCGATGTCACGGATCAGGCCCTGGACGTCGGTGTCGCCCAGGAGGGCGGGCGTCTCGCGCACCAGGACGGCGCCCGAGCCGAAGGGCTCGAGGATCAGGCCCAGTTCGGCGAGTTGATCGGCGGCGGCGGCGACGCGCTCGGCCTCGGCGGGGTCCAGCTCGACCACCTCGGGGGCCAGCAGGGCCTGGCGGGTGACCTGGCCCTCGGCCATCTGGGCCTTCATCCGCTCATAGACCAGGCGTTCGTGGGCGGCGTGCTGGTCGACCACCACCAGGCCGTCGCGGGTCTGGGCGACGATATAGGTGCCGTGCAGCTGGGCGCGGGCGGCGCCGAGGGGGTGGTCGATGTCGGCTTCGCCGAGAGTGGCGAGTGGCGCGTGGCGAGTGGCGAGGTAGGGGTCGGCGCCTGGTTCGACACGGGCGCTGCGTTCGTTGAGGCCGGGGAGGACGTGGGTCGTGGCGGGCGCGGACCAGCCGGTGTAGCCGCTGTAGCCTGCGGGCGACCCGCCCGCGCCACTCGCCACTCGCCACTCGCCACTCGCAACGCCGCTGTGCGCGGTGAAGCCCGCCAGCACATTGTCCGCCACCGTGGTCGAGGCGCGGTGGCCGGCGGCGTGGAGCGCGTGACGCAAGCCCCCGACGATCAGGCCGCGCACGCCCGAGGGATCGCGGAAGCGGACCTCGGCCTTGGCGGGGTGGACGTTGACGTCGACATGAAGCGGGTCGAGGTCGAGGAAGAGGACGGCGGCCGGATGCCGGTCGCGGGCCAAGAAGTCGGCATAGGCGCCGCGCAAGGCTCCTTGCAGCAGCCGGTCCTTCACCGGGCGGCCGTTGACGAACAGGAACTGATGCGCCGCGTTGCCGCGCGAATAGGTCGGCAGGCCGGCGTAACCCGAGAGGCGCACCCCGTCCCGCTCCTGATCGATCAAGAGGGCGTTGGCCTCGAAGTCGCGGCCCAGCAGGGCGGCGAGGCGGGCCAGGCGCCCCTCGGGTCCGGGGTGTTCGGCGGGCAGACGGAGGACGGCGCGGCCGTCGATCTCGAGCGTGAAGGCGACGCCCTCGTGGGCCATGGCCTGACGGCGCACCTCCTCGGTGATGGCCATGGCCTCGGCGCGCTCGGACTTCATGAACTTGAGGCGCGCCGGGGTGGCGTAGAACAGGTCGCGGACCTCGACCCGGGCGCCGTGCGGGCCGGGGAAGGCGGCGGGGGCGACCGGGCGTTGGGCCCCCGCCTCGACCATCACCTGATGGGCGGCGTCGTGGCCGCGCGCGCGGCTGGCGATGGTCAGGCGGGCGACCGAGCCGATCGAGGGCAGGGCCTCGCCGCGGAAGCCCAGGGTGGCGATGCGCAGCAGGTCGACGTCGCCGGCGTCGTCGGGCTCGAGCTTTGAGGTGGCGTGGCGCTCGATGGCCAGGGGCAGTTCCTCGGCCGTCATGCCCTTGCCGTCGTCGGCGATCAGCAGGCGGTTCAGGCCTCCGCCCTCGGCCTGGACCAGGATGGCGCGCGCGCCGGCGTCGAGCGCGTTCTCGACCAGCTCCTTGACGGCGCTGGACGGCCGCTCGACCACCTCGCCGGCGGCGATGCGGTTGACGGTCTCGGGCGGCAGGCGGCGGATGGTCATGCGAGTCGGCAGCCTAGCAGGCCCCGCGCCTCAGTCGTAGCCGACGCTGGTCAGATACAGGCCGTCCGACGGCGCCACCGGGCCGCAGCGGGCGCGGTCGCGTGCGTCCAGCGCGGCCTTGAGGTCCTCGGCCGACCAGCGGCCCAGTCCGACCTGGACTAGGCTGCCTGTCAGGGAGCGGACCTGGCGGTGCAGGAAGCTGCGGGCGCGAAAGGTCAGCCGCACCTCGTCGCCCGCGCGGACCACGCTCGCCTCCTCCAGGGTCTTGATCGGCGATTTCGCCTGACACGCCACGTCGCGGTAGGTGGTGAAGTCGTGAAGGCCGGTCAGGATCTGGGCCGCGGCGTGCATGGCCTCGGCATCAAGCCTTTTCCTCACATGCCAGACCCGGCCGCGCTCCAGGGCCGCCGGGGCGGGGCGGTCGAGGATGCGATAGAGGTAGCGCCGCTCGGTCGCCGAGAAGCGGGCGTGCCAGTCGCCGTCGGCGATCTCGGCCGACAGCACCGCGATCGGCTCGCTGGCAAGATGGGCGTTCAGGGCGTTCATCACCGTGCGGGCGGGCCAGTCGCGTTCGAGGTCGAGCTGGATCACCTGGCCGGTGGCGTGGACCCCGGTGTCGGTGCGCCCCGCCGCCGCCAGCCGCAGGCGCTGGCCGCAAAAGGCCTCGACCGCGTCCTCGATCGCGCCCTGAACGGTCGGCTGATCGGCCTGAGCCTGAAAGCCGTTGTAGCCCGAGCCGTCGTATTCGATGACCAGCCGGTAGCGCGGCATCAGTCCAGCCGCGCGCCCACGGCGACTGGCTGGCCGCGCAGATAGTCTTCCGCCGACTGCGCCGCCTTGCCCTCGCGCTGGACCCGCAGCAGCCGCACCGCGCCCTCGCCGCAGGCGATCAGCAGGCGGTCGTCCAGAACCTGGCCAGGCGCGCCGGCGCCGTCCTCTGCGCGCGACAGCAGCGCCTTGACCCGCACCCCGTCCCGCTCGAACCAGGCGCCGGGGCGCGGGGACAGGCCCCGGATCAGGCCGTTGACCTCGCGGGCCGGGCGCGACCAGTCGATGCGCGCCTCGGCGGTGGTGATTTTCCTGGCATAGGTCGGTTCGCCCGCCTGATCGGTCTCGGTCGCCCCCCCGCGCTCGATGGCCGCCAGCGCCCGGGGCCACAGGCCGGCCCCGACATGGGCCATGCGTTCTCCCAGCGATCCCGCGGTGTCCTCCGGTCCGATCGCCAAAACCTCGGACAGGATCACCGGCCCCTCGTCCAGACCCTCGGTCATGCGCATGATCTGTACGCCGGTCTGGGCGTCCCCGGCGATGATGGCGCGCTGGATCGGGGCCGCCCCGCGCCAGCGCGGCAACAGCGAGCCGTGCAGGTTGAACGAGCCCAGGCGCGGCGCCTCCAGCACGGCGCGGGGCAGGATCTGGCCGTAGGCGACGACCACCGCCGCATCGAGGTCCAACGAGCGGAAGGTATCGATCGCGTCGTCCGTCTTCATGGAGGCGGGGGTGAAGACCGGCACACCCATGCTCTCGGCGAAGGTCTGGACCGGCGAGGGTTGCAGCGTCTGGCCCCGCCCCCGCGGACGGGGCGGCTGGGAATAGGCGGCGACCACCTCGTGGCCCGAAGCGATCAATTCGGCCAGGGACGGGACGGCGAATTCGGGGGTTCCGAGAAAAGCGAGGCGCATGGGAAGCGCCCTAGCCCAGCCGAGGCGTCAGAACCAGCGCTCCGAGACCCCGTCGTCTTCCCAGTCGCCGCCGGTGTCGAGCACGGAGTCCAGCTGGATCAGCCGGTGCAACAGCACCCCGGCGGCCACGCCCAGGAGGCCGACGATCACCAGGCTGGCGCCCGAGCCCACGCCGATGCGGCCCGCGCGGGTCAGGCGGCGGTCGTCGTCTAGAAAGCGGATACGGTCCATCAGGCGGCCTCGCGCGCGCGCATGACCTTCTTGACCTTGGTCATGGCCCGGTCGCGACGAAGCCGCGACAAATGATCGATGAACAGCACGCCGTTCAGGTGGTCGATCTCGTGCTGGATGCAGGTGGCGAACAGGCCGTCGACCTCCTGTTCGTGCTTGTGGCCGTCCAGATCGCGCCAGGCGATGCGGACCCTCGCCGGTCGTTTCACCTCGTCGAAGTAGTCGGGAATGGACAGGCAGCCTTCCTCATAGGTCGACACCTCATCGGACGCCCACAGGATCTCCGGGTTTATGAAGACACGCGGATTCTTGGTCGGCTCGGCCTCTTCCGAGGTATCGTCCGGTTCGCCGTCGCCCACGTCCATGACCACCACGCGGCGCAGGTCGCCGATCTGGATGGCGGCCAGGCCGATGCCGGGCGCCGCGTACATGGTCTCCAGCATGTCGGCGGCCAGCGCCTTCACATCTGCGTCGATGGCGGCCACCGGCGCGCAGACCTCCTTTAGCACCTGCAGGTCGGCGGGTCGATCGACGGTGAGGATGCGGCGTACGGACATGCGGCGGAGGTAGGCCCCCGGCCCCAAAGGGTCAAGCGAGCCTTACGATCCGGGCGCTCATGCTCGGGCCGCGGCTCCGGGCGGCATTCCGGTGTCAGTCCCGACCTGGAAGCAGGCGGGGCCTGCGCTCGGCGTCGATCGCCACATAGGTGAAGACGCCTTCGGTCACCTTGACCTTTTCCCCGCCGTAGCGCGGCCGCTTCCAGGCCTCGACATGGACCCCGATCGAGGTCCGCCCGGCGCGAACCACCCGCGCATAGATCGACACCTCGTCACCCACCGCCACCGGCTGGTGGAAGACCATGCCGTCCACCGCCACGGTGGAACATCGTCCCTGGGCCAGTTCGAAAGCGGGGGTCGCCCCCGCCAGGTCCATGTGCGCCAAGAGCCAGCCGCCGAAGATGTCGCCCTCGGGATTGGTGTCGGCCGGCATGGCGATGACCCGCCCCACGGGCTGGCCTTCGGGCAGGGTGGGTTCGGCGGCGGAGGAGGAGCGCTCGGTCATGGCCCCCCATCGCGGATCGCCGCAGTCGGGGCAAGAACCGGCGCGCGGCTGGGGACGGAACCGGTTGGCGCTTGAGGCCGGGCGCGCGAGGCTTCATCCTTCGGCCGTTCATGAACGCTCACGTCTCCCCGCCAGCTATCCCGTCCGCCTATGACCTGTCGCCCGAGGGCGCGACGCCGGTGATGGCGCAGTTCATCGCGGCCAAGCAGGAACAGCCCGACGCCCTGATCTTCTTTCGCATGGGCGACTTCTTCGAGCTGTTCTTCGACGACGCCGAGGTCGCGGCCAAGGCGCTGGGCCTCGCTCTCACCAAACGCGGCAAGCACCGCGATCAGGACATCCCCATGGCGGGCGTCCCCGTTCACGCCATGGACGGCTATCTGGCCCGGCTGATCCGCCAGGGCTTCAAGGTCGCCATCTGCGAGCAGCTGGAAAGTCCGGAGACCGCCAGGAAGCGTGGCTCCAAGGCCATCGTCAGCCGGGGCGTCGTCAGGGTGGTCACGCCCGGCACCCTGACAGAGGACAGTCTGCTCGACGCGCGCGGGGCCAACCGGCTGGCGGCGGTGTCTGTCAGGAAGGGCCAGGCCGCCGTGGCCGTGGTCGAGCTGTCGTCCGGGGCGGTGGAGGTGGTGGGCTGCGCGCCCGAAGATCTGGCCGCGACCCTGGCGGCCTTCCGTCCCTCGGAGGTGCTGGTTCCCGACCGGCTGTTCTCCGATCCCGATCTGGCGGCGGCGCTGAATGCGTCGGGCGGCGTGGTCCAGTCCATGCCCCAGGCCCAGGCCGATCCGGCGGCGGGCGAGCGGCGTGTCGCCGCGCTTTACGGGGTCAAGGCGCTGGACGCCTTCGGGACCTTCGACTCCGCCGAGGTCTCCGCCCTGGGCTTGGCCGCCGCCTATCTGGAGACCACACAGGCCGGGCGGCGGCTGGCGCTCATGCCGCCGCGCCGAGCGGAGGACGCGGGGCGTCTGGCCATCGACCCGGCCACCCGCGCGGGTCTGGAGATCGACCGCGCCCAGGACGGCGCGCGCGAGGGCAGTCTGCTCAACCAGATCGACCGCACCGTCACCGCCGGCGGCGCCCGCGCCTTGGCCGAACGTCTGGCCCGGCCCCTGACCGATCCAGCCGCCATCGCGGCGCGGCTGGATGTGGTGGAGTGGTGCCTGGAGCGGCGACCGCTGCGGCGCGACGTGCGTGAGGCCCTGTCGGGGTCGGCGGACATGGCGCGGGCCGTCACCCGCCTGTGCCTGTCGCGCGGCGGCCCCCGCGACCTCGCCGCGGTCCGTTCCGCCCTGGTCGTGGCCGAGCGTCTGGCGGGACAGGTGACCGGGTCCGGTCCCCTCGATCCACCGCCGCCCGCCGGGCTGGCCGATCTGCTGGCGGCGCTGGCGCCCACCCCCGAAACCGGCGCCCTGCTGGCCGAGCTCGCCGAGGGGCTGGTCGAGGAGCCGCCGCATATGGCGCGCGACGGTGGTCTGGTCCGCCCCGGCTTTCGTCCCGAACTGGACGCCCAGCGCACCCTGCGCGATGACAGTCGCAAAGTGGTCGTCGAGATCGAGCAGCGCGCCCAGGCCGAGGCGGGCGTGCCGTTCAAGGTCCGCCACAACGCCATGCTCGGCTATTTCCTGGAGACCACCGCCAAACACGCTGAGCCGCTCCTTGCCGCGCGGCGTGGGGACGGCGAGGCCAACCCGTTCATCCACCGCCAGACCCTTGCCAGTCAGGTTCGCTTTACAACCGTGGAACTGTCCGAGCTGGATGCCAGGATAAGCCGGGCCGGCCAGCGCTGCCTGGCGATCGAGGCCGAGATTTTCGAAGCCTGGCGCGCGCGCGTCGAAGTCTCGGCCGGTCCGTTGCGCGCCGTCGCCGAGGCCCTGGCCGAACTCGACGTCGCCACCGCTCTCGCCCAATGGGCCGAGGAGGCCAACGCCGTGCGGCCCGAGGTGGACGACAGCGTCATCTTCTCAGTCGAGGCCGGCCGTCATCCGGTGGTCGAGGCGGCGGTGACGCGCGAAGGCCTGCCCTATACGCCCAACGACTGTCGGCTGGACGGCTCGGGCGCCGGCTGCGCGCGCCTGGCCCTGGTCACAGGCCCGAACATGGCGGGCAAATCCACCTTCCTTCGCCAGAACGCCCTTCTGGTGGTGCTGGCCCAGGCTGGTTGTTTCGTGCCGGCGGCCCGGTTCCGGCTGGGGGTGGTCGATCGGCTGTTCAGCCGCATCGGCGCCGGCGACGACCTGGCGCGCGGCCGCTCGACCTTCATGATGGAGATGGTCGAAACCGCCGCCATCCTGACCCAGGCGACGGATCGCAGCTTCGTCATCCTGGACGAGA
>CAZITK010000062.1:0-9532 GCA_964542145.1 uncultured Brevundimonas sp. | reverse complement strand
GCACCCACACCAGCCCGGTTCAGGTGCGAACCATGATGAGGCAGTCTCCACCGATCCGGATCGTGGCGCCGGGACGGACCTTTCGGAAGGATTCGGACGCCACCCACACTCCGATGTTCCACCAGATCGAAGGGCTGGTGATCGATCGCGGCATTCA
This sequence comes from uncultured Brevundimonas sp., assembly GCA_964542145.1. Classification (GTDB taxonomy): domain Bacteria; phylum Pseudomonadota; class Alphaproteobacteria; order Caulobacterales; family Caulobacteraceae; genus Brevundimonas. The sequence continues at coordinate 9,375 of CAZITK010000062.1, read as the reverse complement.
CATGGGGCATCTGAAGACGACGCTGCAGACATTTGTAGCGAGGTTCTTCGAGGTCGAAGATGTGCAGGCCCGCTTCCGTCCGCACCACTTTCCCTTCACCGAGCCCTCGGCCGAGATGGACCTCCGCTGTGACCGGTCCGGCGGGCGGCTGCGGCTGAACGAGGGCGAAGACTGGATGGAGATCCTGGGCTGCGGGATGGTGCATCCCAAGGTTCTGATCGCCTGCGGTCTCGACCCGGAGCAATGGCAGGGTTTCGCCTTCGGCATGGGCGTCGATCGCCTGGCCATGCTGAAATACGGCATCCCCGACCTGCGCCCGATGTTCGAGGCCGACACCCGCTGGCTAGCCCACTACGGCTTTTCCGCCTTTTCCGCCCCCAACCTGGCCACGGGCCTGAGCTGACGCCGAGACCTCCATGACTGACCCCAAGACCGACGTGATGTCCGAAGCTTTTGGCCGTGAAATCGTGGCCCGCACGACGTTCGAGAAGGAATCCCTCTGGCTGCCGCTTCTGGCGGTGCATTCCCTGAATGCGGGCCAGACCGCGATCACTGCAAAGACTTTCACGGACTGTATAATCGAGGGTCCCGCCATCGTTGTCGCGCTCGGGACCACCACCTTCCAGGATTGCCTCATGGGCGCGGTGGAAGATGTCAACTCGATGCTGTTCAGCCCGCGCGGCCCGCGGCTGGTCGGGGCGATTGGTCTGAAAGACTGCAGTTTCATCCGCTGCCGGTTCATCCAGATCGGCTACACGGGCTCTGAGTCCTATCTCGCGGACATGGCCGCTCAAGTGGCGATCTTGCCCAAGGAAGGTCTCTGATGGCCTATGTCCCGATCAATCGCCCGGTTCATGTCGCGACTGATCTCACCGCTCTCGCGTTTGAGGACGTGGACATCAGTCTTTTCGAGCTGTTCGTTTCCGTGATGGGCGGCACACGGCCCGGCATGGTCGTGGGGCGCACCTTCCGCCGCTGTCGTCTGCAGGGGCCCGCGATCGTTCTGGTGGCGGGCGGCGTACGGTTCGAAAGTTCTAACTTCGGCGACAGCGGCGGCGATATTCGCAACCTCCTGCTGCAGCCTGTCGGCGATCGCGCGCTCGGAACCATTCCCATGCGCGATTGCCTCTTCGAAGGCTGCGAGTTCTATAATGTCGGTTTCACAGGATCGCAGTCCGTAATCGACATGATGTCCGCCGTTGGGTCCGGCGGGGGCGCGCGGTGAAATTCACCCTCGACTGGCTGAAGGATCACCTCGACACGGAGGCCGATGTCGAAACGGTGGCGCGCGCTATGACCATGGCAGGGCTGGAGGTCGAGGCGGTGTCCGATCCGGTCGCACGCCTTGCTCCCTTCACCGTGGCGCGAATCATCTCGGCCGAGCGCCATCCGAACGCCGACCGGTTGCAGGTCTGTCAGGTCGAGACGGTGGACGGCCGCAAGGAGATTGTCTGCGGCGCGCCCAATGCTCGGGCGGGGTTGGTGACAATTTATGCGCCCATCGGCGCCTATGTGCCGGGCTTGGGCGTGACCCTCGTGGAAAAGCCGGTGCGCGGCGTCGTTTCCAACGGGATGCTCTGTTCGGCCTCGGAACTGGAGCTGTCGGACGAGTCTGACGGGATTCTTGATCTGCCTGATCACCTTACGGTTGGCCAGCCGGCCGCCGGCGTGTTCGGCGCCCAGCCGGTGATCGATTTCGAGGTGACGCCGAACCGGCCCGATTGGCTGGGCGTGGCCGGGATCGCGCGCGACCTGGCGGCGGCGGGCCTGGGGACGCTCAAGACCCCTGCGGTCGAGGCCCTGCCGGGGGCCTTCTCCTCGCCGATCTCCATCCGCATCGAGCGGCCGGACCTGTGCGCCGTCTTCGCCGGACGGCTGATCCGGGGCGTGAGAAACGGCCCCTCGCCGGCCTGGCTGCAGGATCGGCTGCGCGCCATCGGCCTGAGGCCGATCAGCGCCCTGGTCGATATCACCAACCTCATCGCCTACGACCGCGCCCGGCCGCTGCACGTCTATGACGCGGCCAAGCTGGTGGGATCGGAAATCGTCGCCCGGGGCGGCCAGGCCGCCAGCGACAGCGGCGAGCCGGAGCATCTGATCGCGCTGGACGGCAACACCTACACGCCCGGCCCCAACGCCTGCGTCATCGCCGACGCCAGCGGAGAACGGCCGATCGGCCTTGGCGGTGTCATGGGCGGACAGTCGACGGGCTGCGACGACTCCACGGTTGATGTCTTCGTGGAGAGCGCCTGGTTTGATCCCCTGATCACGGCCCAGACCGGACGAGATCTCGGCCTTGTCTCGGACGCCCAGTATCGCTTCGCGCGCGGCGTCGATCCGGCGTCGGCGGTTTCCGGCCTGGAGCTGGCGACCAAGCTGATCATCGATCTCTGCGGCGGCGAACCGTCCAAGGTGGTGATGGCCGGCGAGGCGCCCCTCGCGCCGCCCGCCTTCGCCTTTGACCCGGCTCGAGTGGCTCGCCTGACCGGACTTGAACTGTCGGACGACCGGACCGCCAACATCCTCGCCGACCTCGGTTTCGGGATCGCACGCGGCGACCATTGGGTGGTGAGCCCGCCGAGCTGGAGGCGCGATGTCGAGGGACCGGCCGATCTGGTCGAAGAGGTGGCGCGCATCGTCGGTTATGACGCCTTGCCCTCCACCCCCCTGCCCGAAATGGCGCGGGCGCCGTCGGGCGTGCTCTCGCTGCGCCAGGCACGGATGCGCACCGCTCGTCGGGCCCTGGCGGCGATGGGCTGGCGCGAAGCAGTGACCTGGTCCTTCACGGCCCGCCGCATAGCCGAGCTGTTCGGCGGCGGGGACGCGCGGCTGGTCCTCGACAACCCGATCGCCATGGACCTGGACTGTATGCGGCCCTCGGCGCTGCCGAATTTGGTCCAGGCGGCCGCGCGCAACGCCGCGCGCGGTCATCCCGACGTAGCCCTGTTCGAGATCGGCCCGATCTATGCCGGCGACCGTCCCCAGGACCAGTCGACGACCATCACCGGCCTGCTGGCGCCCCATTCACCGCGCGCCTGGACCGGGCCACAGGCCGATCCGCTGTTCGCCCTGAAAAGCGATCTGCTAGCCCTGCTCGAGGAGCTCGGTGCGCCGCCTTCGCTGCAGTTGCTCCAAGGTCAGAATCCCCGTTGGTGGCACCCCGGCCGTTCGGCTCGTCTACAGCTTGGTCCCAAGGCGATTGTGGCGGAGTTCGGCGCCTTGCACCCGGCCGTGCTCAAGGCGCTGGATGCCGACGGCCCCCTCCTCGGATTCGAAATCTATCTCGACGCCCTGCCCCAACCGCGCGCGGCCAAGGTGGCGACCAAGGCCCGGGGCGCCGCTCAGCTGTCCGCCTTGATGCCGCTTACCCGAGACTTCGCCTTCGTGGCGCCGGAAGCGTTGGCCGCCGGCGACCTCGTTCGCGCTGTGCAAAGCGCCGACAAGGCCTTGATCACGGAGGTGCGTTTGTTCGACCTGTATCGCGGAAAAGGCGTGCAAGAGGGCATGAAATCTCTGGCGATCGAGGTGGTCGTCCAGCCACGAGACGCCACCCTGACCGAGGGCGAGATCGAGGCGCTGTCGACCCGCGTCGTCGTCGCCGCGGACAAACTGGGGGCGCGCCTGAGACGCTGAGGCTCAGGTTCCGGCGCCCTGATTTCGGCAGGAACGATATGAAGTCGGCCACGGCCGACCAAGTGATGGCGAGACGTGTCAGGGATCGAGCGCCCGCCGGGTAGCGACGGGAGCGCTTTTCGACTCTATTCCCGTACCGTGCGCCCGGCTTCCAGGATCGGCATCCCGGCCTCGGTGGGGACATAGATGGTCTGGCGTCCCTGTTGGCCGGCCGTCTCCTGAAGCATGTTGATATAGCTCCAGCGCAGATAGGACTCCGGGCCGCCGAGGCCCTCTGCCATGATGCGATTCGCCTGGTCGGCGCCGCGCGCCCGCTCGACCTCCGCCTGAGCCGTCAGTTTGGCGGCGTCCAGCGCGGCCTGGGCCTCCAGCACTCGGATGCGGCGGTTCTGCACTGCCTCCTCATACGCCGCGCGCCCCGCCATCTGCTTGGAGTAGACGTTGTAGAGAGGAAAGCCGAGGAACAGTCCGGCCACCAAGGCCAGAATGACGACGATCGTCCAGATGGTGACAGTGGTATTGCCCTTCATGCGCGGCTCCCTTCAACAAATCACGGCCAAGCTGTCGGACGCGTCAGGGCCGAGGTCAAGTCAGCGCCTCATCTCCACCAGTTCGAGCTTGGCTTCCCATCTGGGCCAGGGCAGCACCAGCCGCCAACGTTGCTCACCGATCCGCTCCAGCACCCCAATCTGATCGCGATCGGCCTGTTCACCGTAACCTGGAAAGCCGGTTTCCCGAGAACCGAAGGCCTGGGCGCCCACAAACACCAGCCTGCGGTCCGTATCAGGATACAGGAGCCCCTGGGTGCGCTGCGATCCGGTGGCCTTGGTCAGGATCAGATCGCCGCCCACCGTCAGCTCGACCGTGCAGCGGAACCAGGGATAAGCGACATAGACCACTTCCGCGCCACTGGCGCTGCCGATCTTGAAGGTGCGGCAGCGGTAGTCTCCGGGCGGCGGCTGTAGGCGTCCCGGCAGGGCGGCGTTGGGATCAACCAGAACCCCCAACGCCTCGATCTCGGAGGCGAAACCGCCAGCGTCCGCCTCTGCGCGAGCCAGGCGCCAGGCTTGATCGATGCGGCCCAACCGCGAGGCGTCCTCCGCCGTCGCGACTAGGCGCCAGTCGCCCCCCCCGCCCTGGAGCCCAAGGCGCGTCCCGGCATTCGCCGAAGACGATGAGGAAAGCGGCTCTGAAAGCGCGGGCGCCTCGCCCTGGCAAGCGACCAATAACCCGCAGACGCTCAGTATCAGGATGGAACGGCGCATGAAAGCTCGCGTGAGAACAGCCCCGAGCCGCAAACTTAACGGGCGAACCTTGGCGTCGGTTCAGACAACTTTTCGCGCCGGTGGCGCTCGTTAAGCATCATCGTCCTGCGCCGCGGCCTTGGTTGTGCGACGCCGCCGCGGCTTGGGCTCGGCTTCGCCGGCGTCCGCGAGTATGGTCGGCCGCGTCAGAAATCCCGGCAGGGGCGGCCCGCCATCGGCGTCGGCGCCGTCACTCTCGCCCCCGCTCTCGGGAGCCTCGGCCTCGCGCCGCGGGCGGCCGCGAGCGCGACGGGGACGGTCCTCTGTCGTCCCAGCCGCTTCCGTCTCCGGCTCAGCCTGGACGGCAGACGTCTCGTCTCGCACGGGAGCCGGCGTGTCCGGGTCGTCGGAAGATGGGCGGTCGCCGCGTTCGGCGGCCTCGCGTTCGAAACGCGCCCGGCGCTCTTCTTGACGGCGCTCCCAGCGCTCCCGGCGGGTTTCGCGACGACCGCCCCCCTCGCCGTCGTCGCCGTCTCGATCCTGACGATCGACACGGTCACGCTCTTGACGCTCGTCGTTCGCCCGATCGCGCCAGGCCTCTTCCGGGCGGCCGTCCTGACGTCCTTCCTGGCCCGCCGGCTGAGGCCGCTCTGCAGTCTGCTGTGCGGCCAGGATGGCGGCGGCTTGGGCCCCGGACTCGTCTTCGAAATCGATATCGAATCCCTGGCTCAGCGTTTCGCGCTGGGCGATGTCTTGGAAAGACTTCTGCGGCTGCAACGCTCGAAGCACACGGAAATAGTGTTCGGCGTGTTGAGAATAGTTCTCGGCCAGGACCCTGTCGCCCGCCGAAGCGGCGTCGCGGGCCAGCTGCTGATAACGCTCATAGACGGTTTGGGCGTTGCCCCGCACCTTGATATTCTCGGGGCCCTGCGAGTCCCACGATCGGTTCGGATTGGTCGCATTGGCATTGCCGCCGCCACCGGATTTCCGGTTGCGGCCGCGCTGGCGCTTTACGCCCTTGAAGTCTCGCATGGGAGATACCGTGTTTCTGGGTTGGCGCCGATCTCGCCGGCCGTATCGAATGTGCGTTCGGAGATTCCAGCGTCGCGGAGACCATCCCCGCTCTCGGTGGAAGCCGCCCCGACCGCGGCTCCCCCGAAACAGGGTCGTGGCGCGGTCTCCAGCCGGACAGCGCGCATGACCGAACGGGTCGCGAACGATGCAGGTTGGCGGGAAGCGATACCGCCCTTAGCGCGGGGCGAACGTGATTCCAAGAAATTTCGACAACATGGCTGTCGCTCGACTCAACGTCTCGATGTTGGAGCTACCCCCGTTGGGCATCGCGTGCTCAGCCGTTTGTCGGTCTCATCCGAGGATCGGGACCATTGGTGACCACGCGATCTCGGTCAGCCAGGTCGCGGACAACCTTCGGGCCCGGCAGGCCGGCCTTCTCGAACAGGCTCCGCACCGCTTCGCCCTGATCGTGACCGATCTCCACGGCGTAGATACCGGCCGGCTTCATGATACGCAGGATTTCTGTAGCCAGAACACGATAGGCGTCCAGGCCGTCCGCACCGCCGTCGAGCGCGACGTGAGGATCATGGTCGCGCACCTCGGGCTCCAGGCCGGCGATGTCGCCGGACGGAATATAGGGTGGGTTCGATAGAACCAGGTCGAACCCGTTGTCCGCCAGCCCCGCCGCCCACTCGGTGCGCAAAAAGGCGGCCCGGCTGTCGAGGCCCAGATTGGCGGCGTTTTCGCGCGCCACCGCGATGGCCTCCGACGAAACGTCGGTGCCCACGCCTCGCGCCGCGGGCCGTTCGGCCAGTAACGCCAACAGGATGGCGCCCGATCCCACGCCGAGGTCGATGACGTTGAACGCCTCGCTCGGCGAAAAGGCCGCCAGTGAAATGTCCAGCAAGGTTTCGGTGTCCGGCCGGGGGCTAAGGACGTGGGGAGTGATGCTCACCAGGATTTTCCAGAAGGCCTTGCGCCCGAGGATGCGCGACACCGGCTCTCGGCGCAGGCGGCGCTCGACATAGCCGTTCAGGGCCGCCTGCTGCTCGGGCGTAATCGGTCGGTAGGGGTCGGTCAGGATGTCGGTACGCGTAGCGCCCGAGGCGGCCTCAAGCAGCAGGCGCGCGTCAATTGCCGGGCTGTCGATGCGCCCTTCCTTGAGTCGCGCCTGCGCGCCCTTCCAGGCGGTGAGGATGGTCTGGCCGGAAATGTTGCCTTGAGTCATGACCGGGCTCCTAGCGTGGCCACGCGCCGCCCGCAAAGTCCAGTGACCGGGTGTGAAGGCGGAACGCGCCGCCGCCAGGCTCGTTCGGAAGCGCATGTCTCGCTCCCGTCGTCCCGCCTCGTCCGGATTGCCCCCAATCGGCAAGTATGCGGCGGCGATCGTCGGCGGACTGGCTGCCGGCGCCGCCTCAATTCACTTGCTGCACACGAGAGGTGCTGGCGTCCGCGATCGCTTGAGCGATCGCACTGGTCTGGACCTCAGCCCGGAACCGGCCCGGCCGGTCGCGCCGACACCCGAGGAGCACGAGGCTCAGGAACCCGGGCGTGGGCGCATGGCCCAGCGCCCCGAGCACATTCCGCGCAAGGGCTGGACCGACATCCTGTGGCGGCTGGGCGGCGGTTATCTGGGTGACAGGATCGGCTTTGTGGCCGGAGGCGTGACCTTCTTTATCCTCTTGTCGCTGTTCCCCACGCTCGGCGCCTTTGTGACCATTTATGGCCTTTTCGCCGATCCCAACCTAGCCTGGGAGCGGCTGGAATTCCTGTCATCGATGCTGCCCGACAACGTCGCCATCTTCATAGGCGGCGAACTGGAACGTCTGGCTTCCGGCTCCACCGGCCAGCTGACGTTCACCCTGATCTGGACCCTGGCTCTGTCGTTGTGGACGGCCAACAATGGAATCAAGACGCTCTTTTACGGCCTGAACCTGGCATACCACGAGGTGGAGAGACGCAATTTCCTGACGTATAACGCGCTCTGCTTCGCCTTCACCCTGTCGGCGCTGGCGGCGGTGCTGCTCAGTTCCGCTCTGGTCGTCGGCGTCCCCGTCGTGGTTGCGCTGCTCGGGGTGGAAAACGAGTGGCGCTATCTGGCGCCGCTGCGTTGGCCGCTGCTGTTTATGGGCTATGTCGCAGCCTTGACCGTGATCTACCGCTTCGGCCCTTGTCGGCAGAAGGCGCGCTGGCGCTGGCTGACGCCCGGCGCCCTCCTTGCGGCCAGCCTCAGCGTGTTCGTCTCGTTCATCTTCAGCTGGTACCTGACCAATTTCGTCCGCCTCGACAGTTACGGACCCCTGGCCACAGCCATGGGCTTCCTGCTGTGGACCTGGCTCTCGGTGCAGATCATCCTGATCGGAGCCAAGTTCAACGCCGAGATCGAACACCAGACGGCCGTCGACACGACCACCGGCGCGCCCCGACCGCTGGGCGAGCGCGGCGCCATAATGGCCGACACCCTCGGGCCCCGCAGGGGTAATCCAGCAGCCCTGGCCTTTACGCTGAAACACGCCGAGGCCGTGGCCGACAAGGTTATGCGCCGAAGGGCCAGGCGCGGCGGCGGTTAGGTCAGCTCCGCCTCCAGATCGGCCAGGCGCGCCGCCTGATCCTCGGCGATCAAAGGCTCGATCACCTCGTCCAGCGCGTCGCCCGCGACGATGCGGGTGAGGTTGTAGAGGGTGAGGTTGATGCGATGGTCGGTGACCCGGCCCTGCGGAAAATTGTAGGTGCGGATGCGTTCCGAACGGTCGCCGGATCCAACCTGGCTCTTGCGCGAGTCCGCTCGGGTCCGGTCTTTCTCCTGACGCTGCAGATCGTAGAGCCGCGCCTTGAGGTTCGCCATGGCCTTGCGCCGGTTCTCATGCTGGCTCTTCTCTGAGGAGGTAGCGATGATGCCGGAGGGCAGATGCGTAATGCGCACCGCCGAGTCGGTCTTGTTGACGTGCTGGCCACCCGCGCCGGACGCGCGATAGGTGTCGATGCGGATGTCCTTGTCTTCGATGACGATGTCCACGTCTTCGGCCTCTGGCAGGACGGCGACGGTCGCGGCCGAGGTGTGGATGCGGCCCTGCGCCTCCGTTTCCGGCACGCGCTGCACACGATGCACGCCGCTCTCGAACTTCAGCCGACCGAACACGCCCTCGCCGGTGATGGAGGCGATGATCTCCTTGTAGCCCCCCATCTCTCCCTCGGAGACACTGTCGACCTCTACGCGCCAGCCCTGGAGCTGGGCGTAGCGCGCATACATGCGAAACAGGTCACCGGCGAACAGGGCCGCCTCGTCGCCGCCCGTGCCGGCCCTCACCTCCAGGATCGCCGAGGCCTTTTCGTCGGCGTCGCGCGGCGCCAGCAAAAGGGCCACGGACCGCTCCAGCTCTGGCAGGGCGGCCTCCTTCTCGACCAACTCCTCGGCGGCCAGGGCGCCCATGTCCGGATCGGCCGACAGGGCCTTGAGGTCCTCGATCTCGGTCCGCGCGCGGCT
>CAZITK010000061.1:0-9570 GCA_964542145.1 uncultured Brevundimonas sp. | reverse complement strand
CTCGTCGTCCTCGATGTCGTCGGGGACCGCATCAGCGATCAGGTCATGCAGCTTCAGCACCCCGCCCGCGCGAGTCTTGAAGGGCTTGCCGTCGGGGCCGTTCATGGTGCCGAAGCCAAGATGCTCTAGCGAACCCTCAGGCGCGTAGCCGGCCATGTAGGCCGCGCGGAACACCTGGTCGAAATGCTCGGCCTGACGCTCATCGACCACATAGAGGATAAGGTCCGGCGCGATCGCCTGTTTCCGATCCAGGATCGTGGCCAGGTCGGTGGTGCCGTACATGGCCGATCCCTCGGAGCTGACGACCAGCAGAGGCGGCGGGCTAGGCGCCTCCATTGTGGTCCCATCGGCCAGCTTCTTCTTGCGGGTTTCGCCAGGCCGGGCCACGTGGATCACACGAGCGCCGTCGTCCTCGACCAACAAGCCTTTTGTGTCCAGTTCCGCCAGCATCTGAGCCATGAGGGGATCGGCGTCGCTCTCGCCGTTCCACAGGTCGAAAGTGACCCCCAGGGCGCCGAACTCGCGCTCCAGCGCCGTCCGACTGACCGCTACGAAATGCGCCCACAGGGCGCGATAGCCGGGGCGACCGGCCTGAAGCTCGGCCGTAGCCTTGCGTGCACGATCGCGATAGGCGGGATCCTCCTTAGCTCTGGCGGCGGCCTGCGGATAAAGCCGCTCCAGGTCTTCCAGAGTGACCGGGCTTTGATCCGGAAATGGTCCCCCGCCCTCGGCCAGAAAAGCTTCGGCCCCCCTCAGGCTCTCGGCTTCGTCACCGACAGCCACGATCAGCAGCCCCATCTGGAAACCCCAGTCGCCGAAGTGCGCGTCACCCCAGACCGTGTCGCCCCGGAAACGGAAGAGCCGCTTCAAGCTTTCGCCGATGATCGAACTGCGCAGGTGGCCGACGTGCATCGGCTTGGCCACATTGGGCCCGGCATAATCGATGACGATCTTTCGGGGCTCTGTGACCGGCTCGGCCCCAACCCGGCCGGTGTCGTCGGCCACGGCCTGGGCGCGCTGGGCCAGGGCGGCGTCGGATAGGCGCAAGTTGATGAAGCCCGGCCCGGCTACCTCGACCGACCGGAGACGCGCGTCGCGCGCCAGGCGCTCGGCGACCTCGCCTGCCAGCTCGCGCGGATTGGCCTTCATCGCCTTGGCCACAGCCAAGGCGCCGTTCGACTGGAAATCGGCCAGGTCCGGCCGATCCGAGGGCGAGACCAGCGAGCGGGCCCTATTCGCGTCGATGGTCACGCCCGCATCAGCGAAGGCGGCCGCGACGGCTTCGCTGAGCGTCGTCCTAAGGTCGGTCATTGGTTTACTGGCCGGCCTGAATCCGGAACCGGCTGCCCGATCGGTTGAACTCGGCCATCTCGGCGGTGATGTCGAAGCCGATCAGGATCTCGAAGTTCGAGCCGCTAACCGTCGGGCTGGCGCGCGGGATCGTCAGGCCGCGAAGCTCCTCGGGGTGTTCAACGCGGTCCGAGCCGGCGAAATCGACGGCGAAGTCGAAATACTGCTTGTCGAGAACGGCGGTGTCACGCTCGGTCACTGCTATCCAGTAGCGGTAGGTGCGGTGGTCAGACGTCGCCTGAGGCCCCTTGCCCAAGCGGAACAACAGATTGATATCGACCGTGATCGGATCGTTTGCGCGATACCGGCAGTCGGCCGATAGACCCTCGATCTCGCCCGTGTACCCCACATTTGCGGAAGCAGCCTGCGGGCCGGTCAACTCCACATACCGCGCGGCGTCATAGAGGATCTTCACATAGGGACAGGGCCCGGCGTTCGCCTCTCGGCCGAGGCGCGCCTGCGGAAGGTTCCAACCGCTTCTATCCTGCCCGGCGGGTTGCTGGCCCTGGGGCCGCTGCTGCTGGGCCTGCGCCAGGTCCGGAATCGCGCCCACGGCGACGGCGAAGACGGCAAGGGCGGAAAGAAGGCGAACCATGCGGCGACAATCCGGAAATTCAGGGTCAGGGACGCGCCTTTCAGGCGCTCCGATCAAGGTCGGGGCGGACGCTCGCCGGTGATAGCGGCTAAAGCGAGGCGTCGCAACGAACCGCCATGGTGGCGCATGAGCCTCAAGCCCCCTAGGTTGGGGCCATGGACCTGACCCTCCCGATCCGCCGGCCGATCACCGTGCGCCTGGCCACGCCGCGAGGCTTCTGCGCAGGGGTGGACCGGGCCATCCAGATCGTGGAACGCGCCCTCGAAAAATACGGGGCGCCAGTCTATGTCCGCCACGAGATCGTCCACAACCGCCATGTCGTCGATCGGCTCAGGTCCATGGGCGCCGTCTTCGTCAAGGAACTGGACGAGTGCCCGGCCGACCGGCCGGTTGTCTTCTCGGCCCACGGCGTACCGAAATCGGTGCCAGAGGCGGCCCGCCGGCGCGAGATGCTGTTCCTGGACGCCACCTGCCCCCTGGTCTCCAAGGTCCACGTCGAAGCCGAGCGTCACCACGCGGCAGGGCGTCTGATCCTGCTGATCGGTCACGCCGGCCACCCCGAGGTCGTGGGGACCATGGGCCAGCTTCCGGCCGGCGCGGTGGTGCTGATCGAGACGGTGGAGGACGCCCAATCCTATCGGCCACCCAAAAATGCAACCTTGGCCTATGTCACCCAGACCACCCTGTCGGTGGACGACACGGCGGCCATTCTGAGTGTGCTGAAACGGAGGTTTCCCGCACTGCCTGACCCGCACAAGGAGGACATCTGCTACGCCACCACCAACCGCCAGGAGGCCGTCAAGCGACTGGCCGCGGGGTCTGACCTGGTGCTGGTCGTGGGTTCGCGCAACAGCTCGAACTCCGTGCGACTGGTCGAGGTGGCGCTGAAGGCGGGAGCACGGGACGCGCGGCTGGTCGACGACGCCTCGGGCCTGGACTGGGCGTGGTTTGAGGATGCGACCTCGGTCGGGGTCACCGCCGGCGCCTCGGCGCCGGAGCGCTTGGTCGAGGGGGTCCTGGACGCTCTGCGCGCGCGCTTCGCCGTCACCGAGATCCAGGACGACGGACCGAGGGAGACAGTCAGTTTCAAACTGCCCCGCGCCTTGGTGCAGGAGACGGGCTCCCCGTGACGACGACCGCCCGAACCCGAACCGTTCTCTACGTGCCGGCATCGCGCGCGTCGGCGGTCGAAAGGGCCCGGGAGCTGGAGGTGGATGTCGTCATCCTTGATCTGGAGGACGCCGTTGGCCCGGAGGACAAGGCGGCCGCCCGCCAGGCCGCCGTCGCCGCGGTCAGTCAGCGCGGCTTTCGCGCGCCGCTGGTCGGGGTCCGGCCGAACGGCGCCGATACGCCCTGGGGCGCCGACGACCTATCGGCGCTGTCCGAGGCTCTGCCCGATCTGGTAGTGGTTCCCAAGGTCGAGACGCCGATGGGTCTTGCTGGCGTTCTTCACGTCCTTCCCAAGGCGCTCGTCTGGGCCATGATCGAGACGCCCCCCGCCCTGTGCCGGTTGCCGGCCATCGCGGCTGCCGTGGCCGACCGGACGGGCTCGGCGCTGATGTTCGGCGCCAACGACATGATCGCCGCCGTGGGTTGCGAGCCGGGAGCCGATCGCGCGCCCCTGCACTGGGCGATGAGCGCTGTGGTCTTCACGGCCCGTGCTTACGGCCTGCTGGCGATTGATTCGGTGTTCAACCGACTGGACGACGACGCCGGCCTCGAGGCCGAGTGCGCCCAGGGCCGGCGATGGGGTTTCGACGGCAAAGGCCTGATCCACCCGCGCCAGATCGAGATCGCCACCCGCGCCTTCGCCCCCCCGCCCGATCAGATCGCCGAAGCCCAGACCATTGTGGCCGCCTATGATACGCCCGGCGCCGAGGCGGCAGGAGCGATCCGCATCGACGGCCGCATGGTCGAACGGCTGCATCTGGACCGGGCGCGGCGACTGCTCGCCTTGCACGCGAAGACAGAAAGCGCCTAGACAGTTGTTTCAGAAGGCCGGCGCAGGGATCGGTCCGGGAACCTCTATCCGTCTTGTCTCTGGCTCACACCGTGCCGCCGCCTGCCGCGCGCAAATCCGCGCCCACGCTGGCGCGCGTCGTCGCGCACGCGCCGCAGGGCCTCGACAAGCGCCGCATCCTGATCGTCTCGGCGCCCTTCGGCCCCTTCTCACGCTATCTGGCGACGCTCTTGAGACAGGAGGGAGCCATCGTCCAGCGTATGCTGTTCAACGCCGGCGACTTGCTGGACTGGGGCTCCAGACACGCCCGCTGGTTCCGCGACGAACCCTCGGCCTGGGCGGCCGAGCTGGAGCGGATCGCACCCGGCTATACCGATATCCTGCTGTTTGGGGAGGGCGGGCCGTACAACCAGGCCGTCATCGAGCGGATTCCAGCGCTTCAGGCCTCGGTCTGGGTGCTGGAGAACGGCTATTTCCGTCCGCACTGGATCACGCTGGAGCGGAACGGCGTCAACGCCCGCACCAACCTGCCGCGCGACGCCTCCGGGTACGCCCCGCCTGCGCCGCGCGAGCCGCCGTTCAAGCCGGCCGGAACCATCCTACCCTATCACGTCATCCGGCTGTCTAACTATCATCTGATTCAGCTGCCGGGGCGGCTGCTGTTCCCGCGCTTTCGCAAGCCCTATACTCAGCCTGCCTGGTTGCAGTGCGCGGGCCATATTTGGCGCTATCTCAAGGTCAACCTGACGCCTCCGGCGCGGACGGATACCGAAGTCATCGCCGCGCGCGGCCCCTTCATGCTGGCGTGCCTGCAGCGCGAAGGCGACGTCACGCTGTTGCGGTATTCGGCCTATCCGGACAATGAGGCCTTCCTTGCCGCAGTGATGGACAGCTTCGCCGCCGAGGCGCCCGCCGAGCTCCGGTTGGTGATCAAGAATCACCCACTAGACCCCGGCCTGATCGACCAGGCCGCCCAGGCGCGCAGAATGGCGCGGGAGCGGAACATCGCCGACCGGGTCGATTTCATCGACGGCGGCAATCTGGCGGCCCTGTGCCGGGCCTCACGTGGGCTGATCGTCAACAACTCGACCGCGGCCCTGGCCGCCGCCGGCTTCGGCACCCCGGTCAAGGTAATGGGAGACGCCTTCTTCGACTTCGAGGGCCTGACGGACCAGCAACCCCTGGACGGCTTTTGGGCCACGCCCCAAAAGCCGGATTCCGACCTGTTCGCCCGCTTTCGCGAGCATGTTCTGCACCGGACCCAGATTAACGGCAGCTACCACGATCCCAAGCTGCGCGACTTCACCGCCCGAAAGGTCGTCGCGGCCCTGGCCGGCGGCTGGGACGAGGCCCAGGTCAGGTGAGCCGCGCCAAGGCCTGGGTCTCAGCGCCCGGCGTCCGCCGCATCCCCAACGTTCCGGCTTTTCTACCCGACTATGATCTGGTTGCCGCGCCCCATGCAGACGTGGCCGCCGTCATCGGCTGGGGTCTCAAGCCATCGGGTGCTCTGGGGCGCCGCTGGGCGGCCAGGCGAGGCCTGCCATTCATCGCGCTTGAGGACGCGTTTCTTCGCTCCGTGGGTCTGGGCGAGGCTGGAGCGACCGGCCTGGGCGTCGTGATCGACGACGTCGGAATCTACTATGACGCCGCCCGCCCCTCGCGCCTCGAAGACCTGATCCGCACCGCGCCTGACTGGTGCGATCCCGCCCTGACCGCTCGCGCCCGCGCCCTGCTGGGCCGGCTGGTGGAGACCGGCGTGTCCAAGACCAACCTCGGCGCGCCCGCCGATCGGGCGCTTTTCCAGGACCGCCCGCGCGTCCTTGTGGTCGATCAGACCTGGGGCGACGCCTCCATTCGTCACGGCTTGGCGACCGAGGCGACCTTTTCCGACATGTTGGTCGCCGTGCGAGCCGCCCACCCCGAGGCCCAGATCCTCGTCAAGCGTCACCCGGCCGTGGCGGCGGGCCAGAAGCGCGGCTGCATCCCCGCCCGAGCGCTGGACGGGGTCACCCTGATCGACACCGACGTAGCCCCCGCCTCCCTGCTGGCGGACGTTCAGGCCGTCCACGTCGTCACCAGCGGCCTGGGCTTCGAGGCCCTATGGCGCGGCCTGCCTGTTACCACATGGGGCGCGCCCTTTTACGCCGGCTGGGGCCTGACCGAAGACCGGATCACCGTCGAACGCCGGGGCCAGCCCCGCACGATCGAACAGATCGCCGCCGCCGCCCTGATCCGTTACGCGCGCTACGTCGATCCCGTCACCGGCGCCCCCGTCGAGGTCGAACAGGCACTCGATCGTCTCCTCGCCCTCCGGTACCGCGCCCGCCGTCTCTCGGGCCTGCACGCCTGCGTCGGTTTCGCTCCGGCCAAGCGCCCGCCGGTTAGGCGATTGCTCAATTCGCCGCTGGGCCAGGTCCGCTACTTCGGGTCCGCCGCTACCGCCCGCCGCGCTGCGGAGGCTGAAGACGGCAAGGTCGTCGCCTGGGCCTCACGCGCCGGCGAGGGTGTCGCCGACATCATGGCCGGCTCCCCCGCCTCCCTGATCCGCATGGAGGACGGCTTCATCCGCTCGCGCGGCCTGGGGTCGGACTTCTTCGGTGCGCTCAGCGTCGCCCTGGACGACCAGGGGGTCTATTACGATCCGTCCGCCCCCTCGCGGCTCGAGACCCTGCTCTCGACCCACCCCTTCCCGGACGACCTCACGGCGCGCGCCCGGCGTCTGCGGGAGCGCGTCGTCTCGGCGGGCCTCAGCAAATACAATCTGCCGCCGGGCGCGTCCGGCCCCGCCTGGCCCGCCAACCGCCAGCGCATCCTGATCGTCGGCCAGGTCGAGAACGACCAGTCGATTCTCAAGGGCTGCGAAGACATCCGCACCAACTCCGCCCTGGTGCAGGCCGTCCGTGCCGAACACCCCGACGCCTTCCTGATCTTCAAGACCCACCCCGATGTGGTCGCGGGCAATCGTCCCGGCCGCCTCGACGACGCGGCGCGCGCGCTGGTCGACGCCCAGGCCGACCATCTCGACATCGTCCAGGCGCTGGACGCCGCCGACGCCTTGGCCACCCTCACCTCCCTGTCCGGGTTCGAGGCCCTGCTGCGGGGCAAGCCCGTGATGACCTGGGGCCGGCCCTTCTACGCCGGCTGGGGCCTGACCGAGGACCGGCTGGACTTTCCCCGTCGCGGCCGCCCGCTCGATCTTGACAGCCTCGTGGCCGCCGCCCTGATCCTGTACCCCGTCTATGTCGCGCCGAACGGCTTTCCCTGCGAGGCCGAAGACCTGGTCGATGCCCTGATTGCCGCCAAGGACGCCCCGCCCCCCAAAGTCCCGCGCGGCCAGTTGCAACGCTGGTGGAAGGGCGTCCGCGCCAGCCTCGACCGAACCCCTCCTTCGGCCTATTGATGAGACCGAACCAAGGCCGGGGCCTCGCGCGACGAGGCGCCGCGAGCCGAGCGACAGGGACCCACCGTGCCAGCATCCGTCATCGCCGCCACCGGCCTGTTTACGCCCGAACAGTCGATCTCCAACGCCGAACTGGTCGCCGCCTACAACGCCTGGGCCGAGGCCGAGAACGCGCGCCACGCCGATGCCATCGCCGCCGGTGAGCGCGAGCCGCTGACCCCGTCCTCGGCCGAGTTCATCGAGAAGGCCTCGGGGATCAAGCGGCGCTTCGTCATGGACAAGGGCGGCGTGCTGGATCCCGCCCGCATGGCGCCGCGTCTTGCGCCCCGCTCCAACGACGAGCTGTCCGTGCTGGCTGAGATGGCGGTTGAGGCCGCGCGTCAGGCCATCGCGGCCTGGGGCAAGGATGTGTCCGAAATCGGCGCGGTCCTGTGCGCCGCCTCCAACATGCAGCGGCCCTATCCGGCCATGGCCATCGAGGTGCAGCAGGCGCTCGGGATCGAGGGTTTCGCCTTCGACATGAACGTGGCCTGTTCCTCCGCCACCTTCGGGATCAAGACCGCCGCCGACTTCATCGCCTCGGGGTCGGTCAAGGCGGTGCTGATGGTCAATCCCGAGATCTGCTCGGCGCACCTGAACTTCACCGACCGCGACAGCCATTTCATCTTCGGCGACGTAGCCACCGCCGTCATCGTCGAGAGCGCCGAGACCGCCCCGTCGGGCGGCTGGGACATCCTGGGGACGCGGCTCAAGACTGTCTTCTCCAACAATATCCGCAACAACTTCGGCTTCCTGAACCGCACGGAACAGGACACCGCAGCTTCGTTGCCCACAAGTAGCGAAGCGGTCGGGGTACGAAGCCCGCTTAAGAATGAAGCTATCGGCGGACAGACTGACAAGCTTTTCCTCCAGCAGGGACGAAAGGTTTTCAAGGATGTCGTGCCCATGGTCGCCGAGATGATCGTCGGGCACGCAGGCGACCTGGGCATCGAGCCGACGGCCTTGAAGCGCCTGTGGCTGCACCAGGCGAATATCAACATGAACGACCTGATCGCGCGGCGCGTACTGGGCCGCGACCCGGAGCCCGGCGAGAACGTCATCATCCTGGACGACTACGCCAACACCTCCTCGGCCGGCTCGATCATCGCCTTTCACCTGCACCAGGACGGCTTCGGCCCCGGCGACACCGGCCTGATCTGCAGCTTCGGCGCAGGCTATTCTGCGGGCACGGTGTTCGTGCGCAAACGCGCCTGACACCCACGAAAAAGCCCTCCCGGCCGGGGCCGGGAGGGCTCGATCGTCTCAGGCGTCGTTCGGCTTAGAAGCGACGCACGTAGCTCAGGCTCCATACATCGGCTTCGCCGCCGTCATTGCGGAAGTCGCGGCGGGTCCAGTCGCCGCGCACGCCGTTCTGGCCGTCGAAGAAGTAGTTGGCGCCGACGCCGTAGTTCCAGCTCTCGCCGTCCTCACGGGCCGAGAAGCCGGCCGCGGAGGCCTTCAGCTCGGTCGTGCCGTAGCCAACGCGGGCGAAGACGTCGAAGTTCGGGGTGATCGGCACACTGCCGACCGCATAGGCGGCCAGGTCGTACTCATGCTCGATATCCACCGGAACGCCGGCCACGTTGAAGGAATCGTCGCGGACGCCGAACGAGGCTTCCCCTTCGACGCCGAAATACGGGTTGAACTTGGCGCCGAGACGGCCGGTCACCGCACCCAGATCGCCGTCCGAGGCGTCTAGCTGGGAATATCCGAGCGTACCGTAGTATTCCGGCACAACATTCTGCGCCATGGCTGGAGCGGCCAGAAGAGCGGCGACGGCGACCGTCGATGCGAAAAGAGTTTTCATGATTGCTTGCACTCCGTGAGAGCGGTTTCTTATTGATGTTCCGGCGATCACCGGACGGAGAGCAAATTGGGGGCCGATGCCGGCTGTTCCAAGGCAGGCTTAAAGCTTGACGGAAAACGTGACTCTCAAGTCACAGTCGCTGTTCCGCCAATCACGGCGCGATTGTGACGAAATGATTACTTGAAAGTCAAGAACCGACGCGGACAGTTCAAATCCCGCTCATTCCTGCGAAGGCGGGGATCCAGTCCTTTTGCGTTTCGGCGTGTCCAGGATGGCCGCCGGCGATTCCTTGGCGTCGGCGGATTGCCCAAAGCGCTGGGTCCCCGCCTTCGCGGGATGATCGGCACCATGAACAAACGAGTGGGCTCAGGCGCGGACGCGCGCCGTCGCCGCATCGACGCCCAGCGCCGCCAAGGCCC